>JBIHZQ010000015.1:0-30547 GCA_044231345.1 Flavobacterium sp. | reverse complement strand
ACATGTTTTGAAGTTTCAAAACCACCTAATATGGCATTTAATCCATTTGCCATCAAAAAAATTGACAACAAAAAACCTGTGGAAAGCAATCCAGAATGACTGGTATTAAGAATGTCATTTATTATGGTCGAAATGGCATCAAAAGTATTGGGCGGTACTCCTTCTTTTACAAACTGAAGAAAATCTTCTTGAAATCCCTCAATTGGGATGTAGGGAATCAGATTTAGAATAAAAAGGGCAAAGGGAAATAATGCCATAAAAAAACTAAATGCAATGGCAGCTGCTCGATAGGTAAGAGCTCCCTCGGCAATTCCAATTCCATAAAATTCCATTAAATCGTATAGTGATAATCCCTCAAGCCAAGGGAGTTTTATCCGTTTCATAATCAACACTAGAGTTTTAATTATGGGAATTTTTAGCAGATAACTTTCTATTTTTTCACTCATTTTTTTATTAAAAATAGCCTTTTAAAATGCTTTCAGACTCAAATCCATATTAAAAACAGAATGAGTCAAGGCTCCACAAGAGATATAATTAACACCACATTCTGCATACTGTCGTATGGTTTTTTCATTAATATTTCCAGAAGATTCTGTTTGACAGTTCGCTCCGATTAATGCAACTGCTTCCCTAGTGTCTTCAAAGTTAAAATTATCAATTAATATCCGATGAATTCCATCATTTTTAAGTATTTCTTTAATTTCATCAATAGTTCGTGCTTCAACAATAATTTTCAAGTCAAGGTTGTGTTTTTTCAAATAGTCTTTAGTTTTTGCAATTGCGGCATTTATTCCCCCTGAAAAATCGATGTGATTGTCCTTTAACATGACCATATCATACAACGCAAAACGATGATTTTGGCCTCCTCCAATTTTTACAGCCCATTTTTCTGGAGCTCTAAATCCAGGAGTGGTTTTTCTGGTATCTAATAATTGAGTGGAGGTGCCTTCAATTAGTTTGACCATTTTACTTGTTTTAGTGGCTATTGCGCTCATTCGTTGCATGGAATTTAGCACTACTCGTTCCGCCATTACAATAGATTGAGAACTACCTGAAACATTAAATACAACATCACCTGGAACTACTGACATTCCATCAGTTATGAACGTTTCTACTACCAAATTTGGGTCAACATATTCAAAAATCATTTTAGCAAATTCTACTCCAGCAATTACCCCTTCGTCTTTTACCAATAACTTTGCTTTTCCATAAGCCAATGAAGGAATGCATGCCAAAGAACTATAATCTCCTGAACCAACATCCTCTCGGATACCTTGAGCAATGGCGCGTAATAATTCATCTTGAAACTGGGATTCACTGATCATTTTATCTCTATTTTTTAACAAAATGCTAATATAACATATATTTTTTGGAATTGAAAAAAAAGTCTAATCGCTGCCTAATTTTTTAGTTGTTTAAACACTTCAATTAGTTATAATTAAGTAGATTCATTTTTTGATTGAGTAGAACTTGATATCTTTGTATTGGTTAAAAAAAAATAAATGAATATAAAACTTATTGCTATTGGAAAAACGGACGATAAATCCTTACAAACTTTAATCTCAGATTATTCTAAACGGCTAAATTTTTACATAAAATTTGAAGTAGAGGTTATTCCTGATATAAAAAACGTTAAAAATTTATCGGAGAAACAACAAAAAGAAAAAGAAGGAGAGATGCTCTTGTCGAAACTACATTCAACTGATTATTTAATTCTTTTGGATGAAAATGGTAAAACTTTTAGTAGTATCGATTTTTCTGTAGAATTGCAAAAAAAAATGAATATGGGAATCAAAACATTGGTTTTTGTAATTGGGGGGCCATATGGTTTTTCAGAAGTATTATATGCTGTAGCCAAAGAAAAAATATCGTTATCTCAAATGACTTTTTCTCATCAAATGGTACGTCTGTTTTTCATTGAACAATTGTATCGTGGATTCACTATACTAAAAAACGAACCTTATCATCATCAATAATTTTTGTTTTAACGATAAATGATTTAAGCAATCTTAATGTTTTTCGGCTGTTGAATTGCATTTTTCAAATAAAGTTATGCACTGCACCGCTTCTTTAACATCGTGAACTCGAAGGATTTTCGCACCTTTGGTAAGAGCAATTGTGTTGACAACTGTTGTTCCATTTAATGCTTCTTCAGGAGTTATATCCAACGGTTTATATACCATCGATTTTCTGGAAAACCCAACAAGCAAAGGAAGTTCAATAAATTCTAATACGTTTAATTTTTGAAGCACTTCGTAGTTTTGTTCTGTGTTTTTAGCAAACCCAAAACCAGGATCAATCACCAAATCATTTATTCCGAAGCTTCTCGCTTTAGCTACTTTTTCAGAAAAATATAAAAGTAACTCTTTTGTAATATCGGTATAATTAGTTTGATTTTGCATTGACTGAGGGGTTCCCCGCATGTGCATCATGCAATACGGCACTTGTAAATTTGAAACCATCTCAAACATTTTTTCATCTAAACTACCTGCTGAAATATCATTTATCATCGCAGCTCCATTATCTACACAAATTTTGGCAACAGAACTCCTAAATGTATCAATGGATAAAATTGTTTTGGGAAAATGTTTAAGAATCAACTCTACCACAGGGACAATTCTTGTAACTTCTTCTTTTTCCGATACCAATTCAGCATTTGGTTTACTCGAATAAGCTCCTACATCAATAAATGTAGCCCCTTCAAAAAGCATTTTTTCCACCTGAGAAAGTAGTGCTTTATCACTCAAATACCTGCCACCATCATAAAAAGAATTTGGAGTGCTATTTAAAATCCCCATCACTTTGGGCACCTTTAAATCAACGAGATTCCCAAGGCAATTTAGCGTCATTTTCATGGTAGTTTTGTATTGATTATTTAGTTTTTTTATTCTCTAAGAATAACATTCATAGCTCTTCATTCACCAATCAAAAAATTATCCTTATTTTTGAAAAAATTTGAATACAAATATACCCATAATGAATAACACTTCACAAGAATATGATGAGGTAATTGCAATTTGCCGTTCCCTTTTTGTTAATAAAATGAAAGATTATGGTTGTGCATGGCGCATCTTACGTTTGCCTTCACTAACCGATCAGATTTTTATTAAAGCCCAAAGAATTAGAGGTTTACAAGAAAATGAAGTTCGAAAAGTAGATGAAGATGAAACAAGTGAATTTATTGGAATAATCAATTATTCCATAATGGCTCTTATTCAATTAGAATTAGGAATTGCAGAACAACCCGATTTAGATTTGGCAAAAGCAACTGATTTATATGATGCAAAAGTAAAAGAAACTAAACAGTTGATGGAAAACAAAAATCATGACTATGGTGAAGCATGGAGAGAAATGCGCGTGAGTTCATTAACTGATTTAATTCTACAAAAATTATTACGCGTAAAACAAATAGAAGACAATAAAGGAAAAACGTTAGTATCTGAAGGAATTGATGCGAATTATCAAGACATGATCAACTACGCAGTTTTTGCTTTAATATTGATGAAATTTTCAAGATAATTATACCTTAAAATTACCTTATGGAAAAACTAAAAAATTATTTACCCTGGACCATCCGAGTTATTATTTCTTTCCTTTTTTTACTTTCAGCAGTTGCAAAGCTTTACCCTTCTCCCTATTTTGCAATTTCTACTTTTGAAGTAAAACAGCTTTATCCACTTGGGTTTTCAGAAGAAATTGCTCCTTACTTCTCAAGAATTCTTATTGGAGTTGAACTTGCTTTAGGGATATTATTATTACAAGGAAATTTTCTGAAAAAACTGATAATTCCTGCAACATTAGCGATGTTACTTGTATTTACTACCCACCTATCAATAGAGACTTTTATCAACGGAGGCAACTCTGGAAATTGTGGTTGTTTTGGTAGTTTACTGCCAATGACTCCGATAGAAGCCATTATCAAAAACGGGGTAGCAATGCTATTACTGGGTTATTTATTAATGCTTGTGCCTAATCAATCCGAGACAAAAAATGCCATATGGATTGTATCAACCGTTACGGTTACGTCCATTTTAGTTTTGTTTATGCTTGCGCCAATGCAACCTATTGCTGCAGAATCAACAACTACAGAATCAACTCCAATTGAAGAAACATTGCAAATTCAGATAAATAAATTACCTGAAAAAGTATCCGTAGATTCGGCAGCTACAACCAAAATTCCGAAAGAGCTCGTTGAAATAAAGGAAGAAGCACCAAATAAGAAAAAATCTGGGTATGCCTCTTATTTTTCATCCATTGATAATGGTAAAAAAATACTTTGCTTTTTTGTTCCAGGTTGTGATCATTGTAGAGAAGTTGCAAAAGAATTGACCGAGATGAAAGCTAAAGACAAAAATTTTCCTGAAATAAAAATAATATTCATGAATGAAGAGGCCGATTTAATTCCTAATTTTTTCCAATTTGCAGGAGCAGAATATCCGTACACTATTATTGAAGTCATCCCTTTTTGGAAAGTCCTTGGCACAGGAAAAGACTCGCCAGGAATTAAATACCTGTGGAACGGAAATGAATACGTGTTTTATTATGGTATTGAAAATAATAAATTTGATGCGATAGCGTTCAAAAAAATTATCAAAAAATCGTATTCGGAATTAAATAATAATAAATAAATAAATAATCATAAAATGAAAAAAATATTTGCCATTCTATTGGCATCCTTAGGATTTTCTTGTAGCAACGCTCAAAAAACAGCTTTTTCAGAATCAGCTTTGAATGAAAAATTGCTTTCTGTAAATGACGGAGAACTTTACTTCAAAGAAATATTAAAAAAACATAGTGGCAAAACTGTAGTAATTGAATTTTGGGCTTCATGGTGTGGTGACTGCGTCAAAGCAATGCCAAAAATCAAAGAAATACAGGAACAAAATCCAGAAGTAGTTTACCTATTCATTTCGTTTGATAAAACCACTGAAAAATGGAAAGAAGGAATGGAAAAACATGAATTAAAAGGTTTTCATTATTTGGCACTTGATGGTATGAAAGGGAAATTTGGCAGTGCGGTAGATTTGGACTGGATTCCAAGATATATGGTTATAGATAAATCAGGTAAAATTGTTATCTATCGAGCTATTGAAACTGATTTTGAGGAAATCGCAAAAACAATTCAGTTATTAAAATAATACACAAACATAAAATACAAAACCAATAATGAGAACTAAAATTGTTGCAGGTAACTGGAAAATGAATAAAAATGCTGAAGAAACAGAAGATTTGTTAAACGAATTAATTGCCATTCTTCCTACTGACATAAACTGTGAAGTAATTGTTGCGCCAACATTTGTAAACTTAGCTTCGGCTGTTGACCATTTAGAATTTACTACAATTCAAGTTGCCGCACAAAATATGCATCAAGCTGAAAATGGTGCCTACACTGGAGAAATTTCTGCAGATATGCTTCAAAGTATTGGTGTAAATACTGTAATACTGGGCCATTCTGAACGACGTGCTTATTTTCATGAGAGTGATGCAATAGTAGCCTCAAAAGTAACTTCGGCATTAAAGCATAACATGAGGGTTATTTTTTGTTTTGGTGAAGAATTAAAAGATAGACATTCAAATACCCACTTTGATTTGGTAAAAAAACAACTAACTGATGGGTTATTTCACATCGAAATTGCTTTATGGGAAAAAATAGTTTTAGCTTATGAACCCGTTTGGGCAATTGGCACTGGAGAAACAGCCAGTCCAGAACAAGCACAGGAAATGCATGAATTTATTAGAGCCACCGTAAATGAAAAATATGGTTCAAGCGTTGCTGATCAAGTTTCCATCCTTTATGGCGGAAGTGTAAAACCTGATAACGCTAAAGAAATTTTTTCTAAACCAGACGTTGACGGAGGTCTAATAGGAGGAGCTGCATTGAAAGCTACCGATTTCATTGGGATAATTAACGGAATCTAAAAAAAATGGAGCCTATTGGTTTCCATCATCGAAAGTATCAACTATGTCAAACAATTATATCGGGTATCACTTTACGGTGGAACCAAAAGAATTAGGGTGTGAAATATTAGTAGCTGAATTGGGCGAATTGCCCTTTGAAAGCTTCATGGAAAGTGAATTTGGAGTTGTTGCCTACATTCAAAAGCAATTTTGGTACGACTCAATTTTGGATTCTGTTTATATCCTTTCCTCACCTGAATTTGTAATTAGCTATCATATTGAAGAAATTGAGCAAGTCAATTGGAACGAAGAATGGGAAAAAAATTTCGAACCCATAGAAGTGGATGGTATATGCCATGTTAGAGCTCCTTTTCATCCGAAAACTGAAGCAATGTTTGATATCGTAATTGAACCTAAAATGAGTTTTGGCACAGGACATCATGAGACGACTCATATGATGATTCAGCACCTTTTAACAACCGAGTTGGCAGGAAAGAAAACTTTAGATATGGGTTGTGGCACTGCTATTCTGGCCATTTTAGCAGAACTTCGAGGTGCAGAACCAATTGATGCCATTGATATTGATAATTGGTGCTATCTAAATTCTATTGAAAATGCTGAACGAAATAATTGCACTAAAATTTCTGTTTTTGAAGGAGATGCCGCATTATTAGCGGATAAAAAATATGAAGTAATTATTGCCAATATTAATAGAAATATATTGTTAAATGACATGCAAATCTATGCAAATTGTTTACATCCTAATGGCATTTTATTACTTAGCGGTTTTTATGAAGAAGACATTCCTTTTATTGATGCTTCTTGTGTTGAAAACGGATTAACATTTCAAAAAAAATTAGAAAGAAACAATTGGGTTTCACTAAAATATGTAAATTAGTATTCCATTTCTAACTACATTTATTATGAGTACAAAAGAAAAAACAATAGAAAAAGTAGCGCAAAAAAAGGCAGTTGCATTTGATAATGAAATTGTTATGTATAATGATGATGTAAATACTTTTGACCATGTAATCGAAACGCTAATTCGTGTGTGCGATCATACACCTGAACAGGCTGAACAATGTGCGCTAATTGTGCATTACAAAGGAAAATGTACTGTTAAAACAGGCCTAATTGTTGAATTAACTCCACAATGTCTCCAATTATTGGATGCAGGTTTAAGTGCCGAAATAGTTTAGAAAAAATACATTCTTATGGAAGAATACGGAAAAGTACTATTAGTCGCTATGCCACTGTTTCTAATATTAATCGTAATTGAAAAATGTTACGGTTTATACAAAGGAGAGGATTTTGCCCCAATTATGGATAGTGTTTCAAGTATTAGCTCGGGGATAACCAATGCGGTCAAGGATGTACTTGGCTTAAGCATTACACTAATTTCATATCAGTGGATGGTTACCAAAATGGCCTTATTCCAAATTGAAGCAACTGCAATTACCTACTTTGTCGCTTTCATTACAATTGATTTTTATGGTTATTGGGGACATCGTTGGGCACATCAAATTAATTTCTTCTGGAACAAACATGCGATTCATCATAGTAGTGAAGAATTTAATTTATCTTGTGCATTACGACAATCCATTTCCAGCTTTATTAATTTATTTACTTTTTTATTGATTCCTGCAGCACTTTTAGGAGTACCTGCACGAGTGATTGCCGTGACTTTGCCAATTCAACTATTTTTACAATTTTGGTACCATACTAAACATATTAAAAAGTTAGGGTTTTTAGAACATATTCTTGTCACTCCTTCTCATCACAGGGTACACCATGCAATTAACCCAGAATATATAGACAAAAATCATTCGCAAATTTTCATCTTTTGGGATAAATTATTTGGAACCTATCAGGAAGAATTGACCACTGTTCCAGCAGTTTTTGGTATTACAAGACCTGCTCAAACATGGAACCCAATTCGAATTAATTTTCAACATATAGGGCTATTAATTGCTGATGCATGGCGTGCTAATAAATGGAACGATAAAATTACAATTTGGTTTAAACCTACAGGTTGGAGACCCGAAGGATTTGAAGAACTCTATCCTGTGACCAAAATTAGAGATGTAAATGCATTTGAAAAATACACCTCTTTAAATTCCAATTTAATGAATTATTGGTCGGTAATACAAATGCTAATAACACTATTATTAGTTAGCTATCTCTTTCATTCAATTGGATCTTTTGAACTAAGCAAAAGTATTATTTATGGTGGTTTTATTTTTTTAACCGTATTTAGTTATACCGAATTGATGGATTTAAATAAATTTTTTATTTATTGGGAAATACTTCGATTTTTTGTTGGAATTGGATTAATTTATTATTTTGGAGATTGGTTTGGTTTGTCTAGAATAGTTCCCTATAGTTCTTTGATCGTGCAAGGCTATTTACTGATTTCTGTTGGGATGGCAATTTATTTTTACTATTCCGAAATCAATAAAAAAGTAGATTAGTACCCTTGATTATGAAAAACAAAATTGTATTTCCCTTTTTTATTGCGTTTAGCCTTCTATATGTTTTACTTATTTTTTTTAATCAAGAAACCATAACATGGTATTTCAAGCCGTTATTAGTGCCTTTTTTATTTTTTTTAGTTTGGAATTACAATTCATTTGTTGAAAAAAAATGGCTGCTTTACGGCTTACTTTTTTCGTGGATTGGGGACTTACTATTAATGTTTGTCGATAAAAACGAATTGTTTTTTATTACGGGACTTTTCTCTTTTTTGACTGCACATTTTTTTTACCTATACCTTTTTATCAAACAAAAAAAACTTTATAAAACTAGTAAAAACATCTCTTTTTGGTTTGCTGTATTATTAGTTGTTGCTTATTTAGGTTCGATTATGTACCTATTATTTCCTAAATTAGGTTCTTTAAAAATACCTGTTACTATTTATGCTTTTACCATTTCAACCCTACTATTGCTTGGATTTAAAGTATATTTTGGTTGGAAAAATAAAGCAGCTCAATTTGTATTAATTGGAGCCATCGCTTTTGTGCTTTCGGACAGTCTTTTGGCTATCAATAAATTTTACAATCCGATTGAAAAAGCAAGTTTTTGGATAATGAGTACCTATATAATTGCACAGACATTTATCGTAATTGGTATACTTCGATTAAACAAAAAATAGCACCTCTTTTGAAGGTGCTACTGTTTTTCTGGTAATTCTGTTAACCTATTTAGTTAATTTGCCAATTGCGCAACTCACATAAGACTTCGATTTGGTGCCTAATTTGTTTTCCTCACCTACTTCAGGATAACCCAACTTTTTTAAACTGCTTTTTGCTTTTTTAAGAGCAGCTGCCTCCTCATATTCAAAAGTGATTAAATCTTCCTCTTGATTTATTTTGATGGCACTAATAGACTTAATTTTCTTTAAATTAGAAGTGATTGTATTTTCACAACCACTACATTTCAAATTTTGAATTTTGATAGTTGCTTTCATATAATTTCATTTTTACATAAATTTACGAAAAATTAATGCGGTAATTTATCTTTTAACACACCATAAATAAATGTTCCTAACAAAGCGCCAAAGAAAACTAGAGTCATTGAAATAAAACCAGCACCCATTAAAATAAAAATTGGACCTGGGCAAGTACCTACTAATCCCCAACCTAATCCAAAAATAATTCCTCCAATCCAATATCTTGCTGAACCCTTTTCTTTATCCAAAATTACAATTGATTGTCCTTTATGATCTTTAAGGTTTTTCGATTTAATAATTTGAATTCCAATACTTCCAGTTAGAATAGCGGTTGCAATAATACCATACATGTGAAACGACTGAAATTGAAACATTTCATAGATTCTATACCAAGAAACGGCTTCCGATTTTGTCAAAACAATTCCGAAAACAAAACCAACGATTAAATATTTAATTGCTTTCATAATTAAAAAAGTAAGGGTAAAACAAAATGAGCCATTATTAATCCACCTATAAAAAAACCAATTACTGCTTTTAATGACGGTAATTGTAGGTTACTTAACCCAGAAATAGCATGTCCAGAAGTACAACCCCCAGCATATCTAGAACCAAAACCAACTAGAATTCCGCCTATCAATAGCATCAATATCATTTTAGGAGATTGAAAAATTGAAACTCCAAAGATGGCCTCTGGAACTAATTTACCGTTAGGGGCATCAATTCCCATAGAATTCAATTGCTCGATTGTTAATGGGTTTATGGCAACATTTGTCGGTGCACTCATATAATTTACAGCGACAAAACCACCAAGCATGGCACCAGCTATTACCACTAAATTCCATCGTTGTGACTTCCAATCAAATGAAAAGAAGGACACTTTTTTTCCAATTCCAGTTAGCGCACAAAGTGAACGCAAGTTTGACGACATTCCAAACGACTTTCCGAAAAAAAGTAGCGTCAGCATAATCAGTCCAATGAGTATCCCTGAGAAATACCAAGACCATGTTTGATAAATAATATCCATATTCCTTATTTTTTTGGTAAAAATAGTATCTTTATATGATTAATTAAATCATTTTTAAATGAAACTTAAATTTTTATTAATAGTTATTGTATTCGGTATTTTTACTTCATGTGTAAGTACAAAATCAACTTTAAAAAATGTTGATGATAACGCTCCAATTCCAAAATTAACAAAAGAAAATTATTTTGTTTTAACTGATTATAGCAAAGATCCCCGTTATGGCTATGATTCTGACTATCCAATTAATGTATTTTATAAAAATTCAAAGGAAGAAACAAAGAATTCACAACGATTCTTGGATGCACTTTCAGGACCAAATGGCGAAAAAATTTATTTTAAAAAAGTAGATACCTGTTGTCCATTTCCAACTAAAAAAAGTGAAATGGGTGCGGGATATTTAGAAATCTATGAAATCACTTGGGTGGGACAAAAGAAACCAATTCGGTTATACATCAATATCTTCGAAAAAGGGTGGTTACAAGTACCTATTGGATTTGAATTAAGAAAAACGCAATAAGTAAATAAATACCTAGCCCAGATAGTAGCGATATCCCTTTCCGTTGTGAGGCACGAAACAACTTAAAGGATAAAGCGAATAGCTGGAAATAGCTCCAAAAAAAAGACAAATAGAATTTCAGTTTAAGATATACTCCCTATCTTTGCACTTTGAAAAATAGCATTTATGAACATACATCTGATTCCAAAAATTAAACACACTGAGAGTGGTAATTTCTTTTTATTAGCAGGTCCATGCGCTATTGAGGGCGAGGAAATGGCGTTAAGAATTGCTGAAAAATTAATTGGCATTACCGATAAATTAGAAATTCCTTTTGTGTTTAAGGGTTCTTTTAAGAAGGCAAATCGTTCAAGAATAGACAGTTTTTCGGGGATTGGTGATGAAAAAGCATTAAAAATTTTACGAAAAGTATCAGAAACTTTTGAGATTCCAACAGTGACGGATATTCATACTAATGAAGATGCGGCAATGGCTGCTGAGTTTGTTGATGTGTTACAAATACCCGCTTTTTTAGTACGACAAACGGATTTAGTGGTAGCTGCTGCCACTACTGGAAAAGTGGTAAACCTAAAAAAAGGTCAATTTATGAGTCCAGAGAGTATGAAACATGCAGTTCAGAAAGTATTGGATTGTCATAATGAAAATGTTATGGTGACTGACCGCGGAACGATGTTTGGTTATCAAGATATGATTGTAGATTTTCGTGGAATTCCAACTATGCAGCAATATGCCACAACCGTTTTAGACGTTACACACTCGTTACAGCAACCCAATCAAACTGTTGGGGTGACTGGAGGAAGACCTGACATGATTGAAACCGTAGCAAAGGCAGGAATTGCAGTTGGAGTAGACGGACTATTTATTGAAACCCATTTTGACCCGGCTAATGCAAAAAGTGATGGCGCTAACATGCTACATTTAGATTATTTTGAAGCCTTAATGACCAAATTAGTAGCCATTAGAAAAACAATAAACAACTTTTAAAATAAAACAAACCATATAAAAAAGTAACCCGAAATAGAAATTATTTCGGGTTGCTTTTTTTTTAAAAACCGTGTTGATCTATCAAATACATTAGTGAAGCCATTGTGGCTGCACCCAATTCTAACTCTCTTTTATTGATTGCCTGAAAGTTGTCATTAGCAGCATGGTGGTAATCAAAATAGCGTTGTGAATCAGGTTTTAAACCAGCTTTTACTATTTTCACAGCAGTTAAAGGAGTGATATCGGCTCCTGAATGTCCTTTTACAAAAGCATGAATTAAATAGGGTTCGAATAAGGGTTTCCAGCCCAGAACAGTAGCGAAATTAGAATCAGTACATTCAAATGAGAAACCCCTTGGACTGAATCCTCCTGAATCACTTTCTAAAGCAAATATGTGATTTTCTTTATTTTGTTTCGCTAATTCCTCATATTTTGCTCCACCTCTTCCGCCATTCTCTTCATTGATAAAAAGCACAACACGAATAGTATTTTTAGGCTTATAACCAATATTCTTAAAAATATTGAGTACTTCCATACTTTGCACCACTCCAGCCCCATCATCATGAGAGCCATCAGCTAAATCCCAAGAATCTAAGTGTCCGCCTACGACCATTATTTTATCTGGATGTTCACTACCTATTACTTCCCCAATTACATTATAGGAAAGTACGTCCTCAAAGGTTTGACATGATTGATTGAAGTGGAATTTTAGAGTTGGATTTCGTTTTAAACTTAAGCTCAGTAGTTCAGCTGCATTGGTACTAATTGCTGCGGACGGAATGTATTGCGATATTGGTAAATCCCCATAACTTTGAACCCCAGTATGAGGAAAATCATCGAGTCTAAGATTCATGGAGCGAACAATCGAACCAACAGCACCAAATTTTGCAGCTTCTTTAGCTCCTGAATATCTTTGATCTACACAACCTCCATAAGACTTGAAGGTTTCTATGTTTTCTGGATTCATTGGTCGATTAAAAAAAACAATTTTACCCTTAATTTTATCAATCCCTAATGCTTCTAATTCTTTTATTCCTTGCACCTCGATAACTTCTGCTGTTAACCCATTTTTGGGAGTAGCAATTGAGCCACCTAAAGCACAAATTGGGATGTTGATTTTATTATTATTGTCCAATAAATAAGCTACTTCTTTATTTCCTCTAACCCATTTTGGCACCATTACTTCTTGAAGATACACTTTGTCTAAACCCAGAGATTCCAATTGTGCTTTGGTATATAAAATTGCTTTTAGAGCATTTTCTGAACCCGATAAACGAGCACCAATTTTATTGGATAAATAATCCAACCATGAGTAGCATTTAGAATTTGTAAGTGTCGCTTTATATATTGCTGCTATTTGGGTTTCATCGTTACTTTGAGCAAAAACGGAAGCAGAAATGAAAAATAAAAGTGAAGCTATTTTGTTCATAAGGATAAAAATTATTTTTGTAAAAATACTGTTTTTATAATAAAAAAGGGTTTGTAAAACTACAAACCCTTTTCTATAATGTATTTTCAATTAATGGCCGCCAGCAATTTTCTTATCGAAATTAATTCCTTGTTTTCTTAGAATTCCACTTACTTTCCATGCATAAAATGCTAAGTAAGCAAAACATACTACTCCAACAATGTAACTTGCTTGAATCGTTGTTTCATCAGCTACATATCCTTGTAATAAACTAACAAAACCGCCACCCATGATCATCATAATCAAGAAGCTACTTCCTTGACTGGTATGTTTTCCTAAGCCGCTAACTGCTAAAGTAAAGATACATGGCCATAAAGTACTGCAAAATAAACCTACACTAGTAAAGGCATAAACACTAACCATTCCATCAGTCATCATTCCAACTAATAAGGCCATAATTCCTAATACAGAAAAAATCAATAGCATTCTAGCAGGATTTCCTTTACTAGCCATATCAGCAAGAATTAATACTAAAATAATTAATGCATAAACATAAAATGGCGTTAAGTCATGTTTTGCAATTGCATTTACAAATAAAAATACTCCAAATGCTAAATAAGGTGCTACAAAACGTAAAACTTTCTGCAAACTCATAGAGTCAGTAAAAGCCTCTACCGCCCCAGTCCATCTACCAATCATTAAACTTGCCCAATATAATGAAATGTAAGGTGCTATATCTTTGGTCAAAAATCCTAAATTCTTCTCCATATATGCAGGTAAATTACTTGCTGTTGAAACTTCAACACCTACATAAACGAAAATAGCAATCATTCCTAATACTAATTGAGGATATTTTAAAGCGGAACTTCTTGTTGAAGCAGCTTCTGATTCTGATTCAACTATTGCTTGTGGCTTATCTGGTAAAGAAGAGAATTTTAAAAATACAGCTACTAATAAAAAAGCGGCTCCCAAAATTAAATAAGGAATTTTTACACTTTCAATACTCATTTCAGTAGTTGAAGAAGTAGAAGAACCAAAAATTGCAAAACTAACAATTAGCGGTCCTATGGTAGTTCCTAGATTATTGATTCCGCCAGCCAAAGTCAATCGTTGAGAACCAGTAGCTATTGGACCAAGTGCAATTGCTAATGGATTTGCAACCGTTTGTTGTAAAGAAAATCCTAAGGCTACAATAAATAATCCAGAAAGCATTAATGAAAAAGATCCCGTATTTGCAGCTGGATAGAATAATAAAGTTCCAATAGCAGAAATAAATAATCCAAGGGCTAATGAGTTCTTGTACCCAATTCTGTTAATTAAATCTCCTTTTGTTAGGTATGAAATTAATAAATAGAGTAATGACCCAACGGTATAGGCAATGTAAAAAGCCAAAGACACTAACTGACTCTGTAATTGTGTTAAATCAAAGGTCTTTTTAAAAACGGGAATTAAAATATCATTACTCGCAGCAACGAATCCCCAAAAGAAGAAAACAGTAACTAAGGGAATAAATTGTCCCCATTTTGTTTGTGAATTTTCAGAACTCATAAATTAATTTTTGTTAGGTTAAATTAAGTAGGTTTGGTTAAAATTATTAAATCATCTATTTTTAAACTTAATAACTATTGTTTCAAAAAAAATAATCTTAATATTTTATAAATATACATTTATAAAAAAATAAATAGCAAATGATATGCTATTAAGTTATTAACGAAATCGATTTCATAACTTTATAGCTTAGTGTGCCAAAAATTGGAATTTAAATAAAAACCATCATTAAAAATGATTTAATCTCTTTATTTAATTGGTTTAAAACTAATTGCCGTTCCTCCTCCTGCTGCCATAACTAATTTCAATTTAGATTTTGAGGTGACATTAATTTTTTTAATAGAATAACAAATAGGATTTTTCTCCCAATGTGCCGTTTTTCCGTCTTGGTAAACTACTGCTTCATAGGCTACATTTGGAGAAAGAAAGTCAAGTTTTATTTCAGAATTTCTAGCATTTTCATCGGTTATTGCTCCCAAAAACCAATTTTCGCCTCCTTTTTCTTTTCTTGCAATTGTCAAATAATCACCTGGTTCAGCTTCTAAATAAACGCTCTCTTGCCAATCTACAGCCACTTCTTTAATAAATTGAAAAGCATCCAGGTATTTTTCATAGTTTTCTGGTAAGTCGGCAGCCATTTGCAGTGGCGAATACATGGTCACGTACAAAGCCAATTGCTTAGCTAACGTGGTATGTACTTGTTCTTTTTTATTTTTGTCATAAACATTCATTTTAACTTCAAAAATTCCTGGAGTATAATCCATAGGACCACCTAAAAGTCTTGTAAATGGTAATATAGTTTCGTGCATCGGTGGATTCCCATAACTCCAAGCATTGAATTCGTTACCACGAGCTGCCTCGGCGGCAATATAATTTGGATAGGTTCTGCTGTAGCCAGTAGGTCTTGAAGACTCATGAGAATTTACCATAATTTTATAATCTGCGGCTCTACGTGCAACAAAATTAAAATGGTTTACCATTGCTTGTCCGTCATGAAATTCACCCCTTGGAATAATTCGGCCCACATATCCAGTTTTTACAGCATCATAACCGTATTTTTTCATGTTTTCAAATGCTCTATCCAAATGTCTTTCATAATTGGCAGTAGATCCAGAGGTTTCATGGTGCATGATCATTTTTATTCCTTTTTCTTTTGCATAAGCAGCAATTTCGGCTATTTTGAAATCAGGATAAGGAGTTACAAAATCAAAAACCTCTTCTTTCCAATTTCCAAACCAATCTTCCCAACCTGTATTCCATCCTTCTACTAATACACCATCAAAACCATGCTTAGCGGCAAAATCAATATATCGCATCGTATTTTTGGTAGTCGCACCATGCTTTCCCGTTGGAATTAGTTCTGCACTTGCTGCATTTTGAGCATTCTGAGAACCTGCATAATCCCAAGTTGCATTTCCAACATGCATTTCCCACCAAATACCAACGTATTTCATAGGTTTTATCCAAGAAGTATCTTCAATTTTTGAAGGTTCATTCAGGTTTAAGATCATTTTTGAACTTACAATTTTTCTGGCATCGTCACTCATCAGTATCGTTCGCCATGGACTTACGCAGGGTGCTTGCAAATAGGCCATATCTCCAATTGCGTTCGGAACTAATTTAGATTTTAATCTAAAAGAAGTTACGTCAGCGTCGAGATGCATTACGGGATAATTTATTACTGCTGCTTCAAAAATGTTCAGGTATATGTTAGTCGCAGTTTTCATCATTAATGGAGACTGTATGATGTACTTTCCTGCAATTGACTTTAATGCAATTCCGTTATTCCCATTTATTATATCCGTATTAATACCTGAAAAACTAGTTTCGTTGTATGTATATTCCTGACTATCAAAATCACCAGGAATCCAAAAAACTTTATGATTTCCCGTTAAATTAAATTCTGAAACTTCCTCAGAAATAATAAAGTAATTTAACTTTTCTTGTTTTGGAAAATCGTATCTAAAAGCTACTCCATCGTCAAAAACTCTGAAAATTATATTCATTTTTTTACCCGAATTAACTTGTTTTAATTTAAAAGTCATTTCGTTGTACTGGTTTACAATTGTAGCTTGCTCGCCCAAAACAGGACTCCAAGTTTCATTAAAAGCAATGGTTTCAGTGTTTTCAAGAACAAAATCTGAAGCAAATGATTCCTCATCTTTGAGTACAATTCCAAGGTAACTATCTAATAATACTGGTTGGTTTTTGTACATCACCGAATAACTTGGTTTTCCATTTGCTCCTATTTGAAATTGAACATTAATTTCTTTTGAGGGTGATTGTATTGATTGTCCGTTTATGGCCCCAATGGATAAATTTAGCATGATTAATAAAAGTTTTTTCATGAAAGAATGAGTATTAATTTGTTAAATGACCTTAGTTATTTTCCGTCAACAAAGTCTTGTAGATAACTAAATCTAGGAGTTAATTTTCCGTTTTCAGTAATTTTTGCTAGCGAGAGAACCCCTTCTTTATCCTCATTGAAAAATGCTGGAATCACATTTTTCATAAACATTTCACCAAAACCTTCACTAGCGTCTTTTGGTAATTCGCACGGTAAATTATCAACAGCCATCACGGCGATAGCACCTGGATGAAAGAAATCAACTTCTTTATTTTCAACGGGTAAATATCCATAAAAAGGGTCTTCAATAGTGGAAGGTCGAAGGGTGCATGCAACTGGCCCATTGATATCACAGGAAATGTCGGCAACTACCTTCAAGTTACAATCACTTGCTTTCAACATTTCATTGGTTAAAATAGCAGGGGCAGTATTGGCATAAAAATGACCTGCAATAAAGACATCAGCTACTTTGGTAAACCGCTCAAAATTAGAAGTGTATTGTTCGGGATTTGCTAAAAAATCTTCTTTAGAGTTTGGTTTGCCATCAATCCTTTTATTGTAATCTAAAAAATCAATTTGGACGTAAACAGGTTCAGAAAAACGTTTAGTTAAAAAACGGTCTACTTCAACTTCTTTAAAGCCCATTGCATCTATAATTTCTTTTGCTCCATTACCCACTTTCCCTTCTCCAGTCAATACAATTTTTATTGGCGGTAAAACAATTCGTTTTAATTTAGCAATTAAATCTTCTCTACAAGAAAGGGTTGCTGCTTTGGGCAAATGAAACAAATCAAATTTAATCCCAAATGCACGAAATGCATTATAAGCACCCACAATACCGGCATACCGGCCAAAACCAATTAATCGACGATTGTTCTTATCAACAATTGTTTCGTGATCATAGAGTTCTATAGATTTATCCAAAATCGCTTGAAGAAGTTTACGGTTGTAAGGCTGTTTTTTTATGGTATGAGAAAAGAAAAAATATTTTTTATTTGGAATTAATGCTTCAATTGGCACCTCTTTGACGCCAAACAATATATCACAATCAGAAACGTCATTGGTTACTTCGATTCCCAATTGCTTATAATCATCATCTGAAAAAATACGAATATCGGAGCTTTCAACTTTAAATTGTGCATCAGGATAGTTTTTTTGTAGTAGTACAATCGCATTTGGCGAAAATACTACTCTTCTGTCAGGTGGATTTTTACGTTCCTTAAGTATTCCAAATTTGATTTTCATGATCGCTTATTGATTTATTTTCAAAAGTAAGTCTTTAAGAATAGTTTCTCAAAAAAAAAATTAAAAATAATAACTTCATTTTATTAATTGAATTTCAAGGAATTGCATAAAAATAATGCAAAAACGCATTATAGGTTTAACAGAAATTGCTTCTTAAAACTAATTTGTTTACCTATATTTGTTAGCCAAGATAAAGCAAATGACACTCAAAAACGCCCCATTTTACTTTCAACTATTACTTTGCAGCATACTACTATTATCCTGTGAAAAAAATAAAGGACTGCTCTCTTTTAATGAAGATACACTTTCAATTTACGCAGAAAAAATGCAACCTAATAGCAACGATTTCAAACCACTCTCCAAAGAATATCTAGATGAGAAAAGGAAAGAAGTGAGCTATTTTTTTAATAAAAATTGGAAATCAAAAAATAATACCATAAGCTTTTTAGTTGCAAAGGATGGTCAAATTATTTATGAAAATTATCATGGTTTTGCAAATTTTAGAGAAAAAACACCCATAAACAGCGAAACACCACTTCATATTGCATCGGTAACAAAAGTCATTACCGCTACAGCAATTTTGAAATTGATTAATAGTGATCAACTGCAATTAAATCAGAAAGTTACTACGCTCTTAGATGGATTTCCTTATCCCGATGTTACCGTCAAAACGTTATTAAATCATAGAAGTGGCATGAGAAACTATGCTTATTTTACTGATAAAAAAGAAATTTGGGATAGAACTAAAACATTAACCAATCAAGAATTGCTAAAAGTAATGATTGACAAAAAAATTGATTTAGAGTATAAAACGGACACTCGCTTTGCTTATTGCAATACCAACTATGCAATGCTTGCACTAATCATTGAAAAAATCACAGGGATGTCGTATGGTGCTGCAATAAAATCGATGATTTTTGACCCCTTAGGCATGAATAACAGTTTTGTATTTGATGATGCAAAAGACAGAAAACGGGTGACTACCTCCTATCGTGGAGTTAATAGGGAAATAGGATTTGATTTTCTAGATGCAATATATGGGGACAAAAATATTTATTCAACCCCGCGCGATTTAATGAAATTTGATTTGGCAAGAAATTCACCTCATTTTTTGGATCCAAAACTCAAAGCACAAATTTTTAAGGGGTATAGTAATGAGCACAAAGGAAAGAAAAATTATGGTTTAGGAATTCGGATGATTGAGTGGGAAACTGGTCAGCAATTCTTTTTTCACAATGGCTGGTGGCATGGAAATAGGTCTTCCTATGTTTCATTGATTAAAGAAAATGTAGTAATTATAGCACTTACCAATACCTCATCAAAGCAAGTATACAAAATTCGGGAATTAGCACCTGTTTTTGGTGACTACCCTTTTCAAATTAGTAATGACGAAGAATAATTTGATTAAAAATTACGAATAATTTATAATTTTCTTTAGAGGATGGATTAGTTTAATGAACTATATTTGCATTCTAAATTTTGGGGTCGACTGGTTTTGACAGCAAGTCGAATTGAAAAATAAGCACGTCGAGAACTGGGACAATTCTCGTAAATAAAAGGTTTCAAAACATTTACACGGCGAAAATAACTACGCTTTAGCTGCATAATCTGAATTATAGTAAGATTAGCCACGTTCCTATCAGATAGGAAAGCTGGATTCTCCTTGAAAGCCTTGGTTTGTGGCGGTCAATATAGGGGAACCGTAAAAATAAACCTAGATTATCATTTGCTTTGCATGGTTTTCGAAAATAAGAAGCTAAGTACTGTGTGGCTGTTTCTGGCCAAGCACATTATCGAAAATTCAATCAGAAAATAAGCGTGTAGAAAGTTTTTTAGTTGCTTGTTTGGACGGGAGTTCGACTCTCCCCGACTCCACAACATGAAAAGACCTCTAAAGAAATTTAGAGGTCTTTTTTAAGTTAAAAGCATGCTAGAATTGTTATTTCTAAAAAACACCCTTTTATTTATATTAAAATAATAGTCGTTAATTGCAGTTTTTATTCAAAGCGTCTTCTGCTGATGGGTTGCCTAATTTTTTTGCTTTATCAAAATCAGCACACGCTCCTTGTTTTTGACCCAATTTAATTCTTGCAAATCCTCTCTTAAAATATGCGTCAGCAAAAGAAGGATTCAAATTAATTGCTAACGAATAACTATCAATTGCTCCTTGAAAGTCTTCCAACAAAAATTTAGTAGCACCAATATTCATTAACGGATAGGTCACTTTTGGGTTTAATTCCATAATTTTTTGATAATCTAATAATGCTCCTGTATAATCTCCCATTTTTTTCTTGGCATTACCTCTTTTAAAGTAGGCTGTAGCAAGTTTTGGGTTGATGGATAACACCAAAGTATAATCTGAAATAGCACTCAAATAGTCTTCTTGAATTTCTCTAGCGTGTGCTCTTGAATTTAAACTTGCTATGTGAACTGGATTCAAGGAAAGCGCTTCATTAAAATCAGCAATAGCCTCAGTAATTTTAGAATTATTCATTTTCTGAATTCCTGCTTCATAAAATGAATCAGCGGATTGTGCGTTTGAGGTAGCCATCATTAAAATGGAAAAAAATAAAAATACTGCTTTTTTCATGTTGTAATTTTTTATAAAATGAAATAATATTCAATAATAAACTATTCTTGGGACTTATAAAACTATTAGTATAAAATATTTTAGATTTCTTCAATTGGAAATGCTATTTCTCCTTGCCAATTACTGAATCCACCGACCAAATTGTAGGTATTTCCAAACCCCATTTGATTCATAATAGAGCATGCATTTTGACTACGAATGCCTGAGCGACAATAAACATAAAAGTTTTTAGCTTTGTCTAAAGCATCAACGGAATAGATAAAACCTTGTCCCTTGTATATATCAATCATAAGGGCTCCTGGAATGATTCCTTCACTACATTCATCCATAGTTCTAACATCAAGCAATACCGCATTATTGTCCTGCATCAATTTACTCGACCACTCCTCTTGTGATAAATCCATATCCTTTAGGTTAATTTATTATTTGGTAAAATTCGTAAAAATTTACAACTATTACTAATCCTAATTGAATAATTCCAAAACCAACCCAATTAATGATTTTTTAATTTAACAAAAAAATAACAAACATTTGTATATACAACAATAATATATACATATATTTGCATCATACAATAACGTAGTTATGACTATTGAACAACTAATTAAAGCAAACTCACCACTTGGACTTCCTAAGAAGACTTTGCTGAATATATTGTATACTCAAATTTCTGTTACAGAAAAATTCAATGAATTATTAAAACCATTTGAACTTTCAGAAGAACAATTTAATGTATTGCGCATCCTTAGGGGGCAAAAAGAGCAATCAGCAAACATGTGTGTCATCCAAGAACGCATGATTGCAAAAACTAGTAATACTACCCGATTAGTTGATAAACTGCTGTTGAAGGAATTAGTAACTAGGAATGTTTGTCCGAATAATCGTCGAAAAATTGATGTAACCATTACAAACAAAGGATTGAAAATTCTAGCAGAATTAGACCCAAAAGTGATCGAACTTGAAACCGTTTTTTCATCTAATTTAACGCTGCAAGAACTACAAATTTTGAATACACTATTAGAAAAATACAGAATAATAAATAACTAATTACTAAATTATGAGCAAGTTCATTGAAAACCAGAATTGGAGGTACGCCACTAAAAAATTTGATACTTCAAAAAAAGTAACTACCGAAGATTTAAACCTACTTAAAGAAGCCATTCGATTGAGCTCATCTTCCTTTGGATTACAACCTTACAAGGTATTAATTATCGAAAATGCTGAAATTAGAGAGCAGTTAAAGCCTCTTGCTTGGGGGCAAACTCAAGTAACCGACGCTTCACATTTGATTGTTTTTGCCTGTGAATTTGCAATTGGCGATACTGAAATTGATGCTTATGTAACTAATATTGCAACAACAAGAGGAATTCCAAATGAAAGTTTGGCTGGATATGGGGAATTTATGAAATCAAAAATATCTTCATTACCTGCTGACGTGAAAAAATCTTGGGCTGCAAAACAAACGTATTTGGCTTTAGCCAATTTGCTGAATGCTGCTGCCGAATTGAAAATCGATGTTACCCCGATGGAAGGTTTTGAAAGCGAAGGATTTAATGAAGTTTTAGGGCTATCAAAATTAGGACTTACGGCTACATTGATCGCTCCAATAGGCTATCGACATGCAGAAGATGCAACACAATTTCTAAAAAAAGTTAGAAAATCAAACGAAGAATTATTTATTACACTATAATTATTAACCTTAAATTTATTTAAAAATGAAAAATTTAAAATTATTTACTTTAGCTATTTTAATTGCCTTCAGTTCAATTGCAGTTACCGCACAAACAAAAAAAATTGATGCTACAAAAAGCACCATTAATTGGGTTGGAAAAAAAGTAACAGGACAACATGAAGGAACCGTAGCTCTTGAGAAAGGCGCACTAATTTTTAAAGGAAAAAAATTGGCGGGCGGAAACTTTACTGTAAATATGGCTTCTATTTCTACTACTGATTTAAAAGCTGGGCAAGGAAAAGAAAAATTAGACGGACACCTAAAAGCCGATGATTTCTTTGGAACAGAAAAATTCCCAACGGCAACTTTAGTTTTCAAATCAATAGCAAGTAAAGGTGCAAATGAATATTCAGTAACTGCTGATATGACGATTAAAGACAAAACAAATCCTGTAACTTTCACCATCACGGTAAATGGAAATAAAGCGACTACAGCTTTATCAATTGACAGAACAAAATTTGATATAAAATACGGTTCAGGAAGTTTCTTTGATAATTTAGGAGACAAAACTATTGCAGATCAATTTGAATTAAATGTGAATTTAGTATTCTAAATTTATTAACTAATTCAAGTGGAAAATGCCTCGATAATTATCGAGGCATTTTTTTATTAATAAAGTTAATAATTTGATAATCAATACAATATAAATTTTTTTTACTCGTTTTTACAAAAAAGTATCCGATGAAAAAAATACTAATAGTTGTATTACTACTAGGTAGTAGTTTAACTTCTTTCTCGCAAAGCAAACGTATCGACCCTCTGAAAAGCACCATCTCATGGTTAGGTAAAAAAGTCACCGGTCAACATGAAGGAATACTAAAATTTAAAGAAGGGATATTGATTTTTAGTAATTCAAAATTAGTTGGTGGGAATTTTATCGCCGACATGACGTCACTTTCTAATACTGACCAAACTGGAAAAGACAAAATTAAACTGGAAAATCACTTAAAGTCCAGTGATTTTTTTGATACCAGTCAATTTAAAACCGCAAATCTAAAATTTAAAACAATTACAGACAACTTAAACAATTCCTATACAATAACCGCTGATTTAACGATTAAAGGAGTAACTAAAGGAATTAAATTTGACCTAATCGTAAAAGAAAAATCGGCTTTTGCTCAACTCAAAGTGGATCGAACTAAGTACGGAATTCAATATGGTTCGGGTAGCTTTTTCGAAGACTTGGGTGATAGAACAATTTATAATGAGTTTGATTTAAATGTGTTTTTGTACTTTTAAATATCGTATTTCATACTTTTACTTAGCGATAATAATAAAATAGAATGTATTTTTATCCCTAAATTAATACGTTATGAAAATAGTACTCATTGACAATTACGACAGTTTTACTTTTAACCTAGTTCACTATCTTGAAGCGACTGGTTGTGAGGTAACTGTTTATCGTAATGATGAATTTACTATCGAAGAATTACTCCCTTTTGACAAAATAGTACTTTCTCCAGGATCAGGAATTCCAGAGGATGCGGGACTTTTGAAAGAAGTAATTAAAGCATATGCTGGTAAAAAAAGTATTCTCGGTATTTGTTTAGGACATCAAGCCATTGGAGAAGTATTTGGGGGAAACCTGATTAATTTAGAAAAAGTACACCATGGTATTTCCTCAAAAATTACCCTACTGAATCAATCGGAAGTGGTTTTTAAGGATTTAGGAAGCGAAATTGAAGTAGGAAGGTATCATTCGTGGGCAATCAATCCATTAAATTTTCCTGAAGAACTTTTAATAACTTCAAGTGATGAAAATGGGCAAATTATGTCCATACGCCATCACTATTTTGATATTTGCGGATTACAATTTCATCCCGAAAGCATCCTTACTCCTGACGGAAAAAAAATAATTGAAAATTGGGTAAACAACTAACTACCTTGTGAAAACTAATTTTTTTGAAGTTGATAGACTAGAATCAAATTGGTAACCTTCATAATTAAATCCCTTTAAATCTTCAATGGTTTGTGCCTTTGTATCTACAATATATCGAACCATTAATCCCCTGGCTTTCTTTGCAAAAAAACTAATCATCTTTAATTTACCCTCTTTATAATCTTTAAATTCTGGCGTGATTACAGGAACTTTTAGTGCTTTTTGATCGACCGCAGAAAAATATTCGGTACTTGCCAAGTTTACAAATAATTCGTTTTTACTAAGAGCGCTATTAAGTGCTTTTACAAGTTTTGGTTTCCAGAATTCATAAAGATTTTTATGAGTACCAACGGGCAATTTAGTTCCCATTTCTAATCGATAGGGCTGAATTAAATCTAAAGGTTTTAATAAACCATATAATCCTGAAAGGATAAATAACCTATTTTGTAAATCAATCATTTTTTCTTCAGAAATTGTGTAAGAATCAATGCCTAAATAAACTTCACCATTAAAAGCATAAATAGCTGGACGGGCATTTTCATTAGTAAATGGAGGGTTCCATTCCTGATTTCGTTGCCAGTTTAAATTGGCCAAATTTGGAGAAATAGTCATCAATTCAGACAATTCTGATGGACTCTTTGTTTTTAGTACTTTATGAACTTGCTTGGCTTCTTTAATAAAAACTGCACTAGAATTTTCTTTAAAGGGTAAAGCAGTTTCAAAATCCAATGATTTAGCAGGTGAAATAACAATTTTCATTTTTATAATTATTTGTACTTCAAAAGTACAAATTATCGAAGAACTAAATCATAAATTCGATGAATTGTTCTTATAGTTTGATATTCAAAATTTATTGTAAAAAAAGCGAAAACAATTTTCAAAATCTAAAAAATTATTAGTAATTTTAATTTGAAATTTTATTTAAATACCTATTTACCAGTATTTTAAAATGAAAAGAAATCACCTAAAAAAAAGTACAAATCAAAAATGGATTGAAAAGGATGTAAAAAGCAAAATTCCAAAGCTTGGCAAAAATATTGTTTTTGTTCCCAACCAAAACGAATTGACATTTTAACCTTTTCCACTCGAACTGTGTTGGCTGTGTCCAACCATTGGAACCGTGAGTCACTGTTCTATAATTGAATGCTTTTTCAAGCACTGGGTTTAAAAGCCTCTTCGCAGAGCTCCGAAACTTTTAAACCCGTATTCCTAACTGGAGTGAGGCCGTAAATTGTTTCACTCCATTATCGATTTAAGCCCTATGGAATTTTCAACATACAAAAATAAGTTCATCTCGGAAGCATTAAAAACAGGTTTTTCTGAGCCGTCCATCATGCGTTGCTTGGATTATGCTGAAAAATTAATGAACAATAAAGTACCAATAATATACAATACCTCCCATTTATCTTCCTTGGTAGGATACAAAAAAGAATATTTGAAAAAAGCAGTAATTCACACCCATTATTACTACAGAAATTTCAAAATCTTAAAACGTAATGGTAAAAAAAGAACTATTTCAGAACCCCTTCCAAGTCTCAAAGAAATTCAAATTTGGATATTAAATGCTATATTATATAACGTTCCTGTGAGTACATTTGCTAAAGCATATCAACCAAAATTGCGTCTAATGGACAATCTGAAATTTCATAAAAACCAACCAAAAGTGGTTACTATGGATATCGAAAATTTCTTTAATTCCATAAAAACAGAATCCATTGAACAATTATTTAGTCGCTTAGGTTATTCCAAACTCCTGTCTAACTTGTTGGCAAAATTGTGCAGTTTGAACGGCTCTCTACCTCAAGGAGCACCAACAAGTCCCTGTTTGTCCAATTTGTTTTTTTATGATATCGATGCTCAAATTGCAACTTATTGTTTGCTGCACAAAATTAGGTACACCCGCTATGCCGATGACCTTTCATTTTCTGGTGATTTTGATGAAACAAAATTGATTGAGAACATAACCGAATTGGTACATCAAAAAAACCTGAAAATTAATAGTGCTAAAACAAAAATTATGACCCAAAACAAACGCCAAACAGTAACGGGGATTGTGGTAAATAAAAAACCTCAAGTTAGTTTCCAAAAAAGAAACGAACTGCGACAAACTTTATATTATATAGAAAAATTTGGCTTTGAAGAACATTGCATGTTTAAAGAGATCCATAAAAAAAATTATCTCGAACACCTGCTTGGAAAGGTCAATTTTGTACTTCAAATTAATCCGAAAGATGCTGAATTTATTAAATATAAAACCCTTCTAAATGCCATTAAAATAAAACAAGAAGAACGAATGTTTGAGTATGAGTTGTTTCCTCTATAAATCAAGGTAATACCTAATTCCCTATGCATCTTCCTCCTCTACCACTTCATGTGATTTGGAGTAATTGCGCCATTTTTCAATACAATCTTGCATGTCCTGTGGTAATTCGGTATCAAAACGCATCATTTCGCCTGTCGTAGGATGAACAAATCCAAGTGTTTTAGCATGTAGCGCTTGTCGTGGTAATGCCTTAAAACAATTGTCTATAAATTGCTTGTATTTTGTAAAAGTTGTTCCCTTCAAAATTAAATCTCCTCCATAACGAGCATCGTTAAACAATGGATGTCCAATGTGTTTCATATGTACCCGAATTTGGTGCGTCCTACCCGTTTCTAAAATGCAAGAAACCAAAGTAACATAACCAAAACGTTCCAAAACCTTATAATGGGTAACGGCCGGTTTTCCAATTTCAGGATCAGCAAATACAGCCATTTGCATGCGGTCTTTCACGTGACGAGCAATATTGCCCTCAATCGTGCCTTGGTCTTCTTTTACGGTGCCCCAAACAAGTGCAATATATTCTCTCTCCGAAGTTTTGTTTTCAAATTGTTTTGCTAAATGCGTCATCGCCGCCTCGGTTTTGGCAATAACCAATAATCCTGAAGTATCTTTGTCAATTCGATGGACTAGTCCAGGACGTTCACTACTATTTTTAGGTAAATTTTCAAAATGAAATGCCAAGGCATTTACTAAAGTTCCTGTATAATTTCCGTGACCAGGATGAACCACTAGTCCGGGCGGTTTGTTAATGAGCAATAAAGCGTCGTCTTCATAAACAACATCCAATGGAATATCCTCTGGATCAATTCTGTTTTCAAAAGGGGGATGCGACAACATAATGCGAACCACATCAAAAGGTTTTACTTTGTAGTTCGATTTTACAGGAAGGTCATTTACATAAATATCTCCTGCTGATGCTGCATTTTGAATTTTATTTCGGGTAGCATTCGGAATCAAATTCATCAAAAATTTGTCAATACGAAGCAACAACTGCCCTTTCGGAACGTCAAATCGAAAGTGCTCAAATAATTCATCTTCTAACTCCTCTATGTCGGTTGTATTGGTACTATTCATCAGGTGTTGGCGTTGCTAAACTGTCTAGTTCTGTTTCGTCAAATCCAACATTTCCATCACCAAGAACCAAATCGATTTTTGAAGATTTGAAAATTTTGTCTCCAGGATTTAATTTCTTCCCGTTACAATGCATTTCTAAAACCATGTCTTTTCCAAGATAAGGTTTATAAGTAATTTCTCCTTCTTCTAGTCCCAATGCTTTTAATGTTGGAACTGCCTGTCGGTAGGTTTTTTCAATAAGATTTGGAATCCGAACTAACGTAAAACCTGAAGAATTAATTTTAATGTATATTTTTCTGTTTTTTTTGACTTTGGCCCCAGCCAATGGATCTTGCTCAACCACCGTATGCTTTGGATACGAAGGATTATAGTCAACACTATCCAAAAGTACGTACTCTAAATCTAACTCATCTAATCGATCTTCTACCTGCTCTTCATTAAGTTTGCTCAAATCCGGTACGTTAATCTCATTCCCATGATCCGTAGTAAACGTTAGCCAATGCATGAACAAATAACCAAAAACAGCTACAATCAAAAAGGCAATAAAGACTTGTCCCAAAAAAACCTTACTTTTAAGATAATCTACTAGACTCATAATTTAATAATTTAAAGCAAAGATAAACCTATTTCGTTTCAAAAAAAATGATAATTTTGTTTAGTTCATTGAGCACTTTTTTTTTGGAGCTATTCCTGCTGTTCGCTATATCCTCTAAATTGATTTTTTCAAAATTTGAAAAACCAATTTAGAGGGATGCCGCTGCCATCAGGGCTAACAATTAGCTTATAACAAACTATTACATAATAATGAAGAATATTGCAATCATAATGGGAGGTTACTCCAGCGAATATAAAATATCATTAGTTAGCGGAAATGTCGTTTATCAATTCCTAGATAAAACCAAATTCGCAGCCTTCCGAATTCACATTTTCAAAGAAAAATGGGTGTATGTTGACGCTAATGATGTCGAATTTCCAATCGATAAAAACGACTTTTCGACCACGGTAAACGGTACGAAAATTACTTTCGACTGTGTTTTCAACGCCATTCACGGCACACCAGGAGAAGACGGATTGATGCAAGCCTATTTCGAATTGCTACAAATTCCGCAAACTTCCTGTGATTATTATCAAGCCGCATTAACGTTCAACAAACGCGATTTGCTTTCTGTGTTAAAACCCTACGGAATTAAAACAGCAACTTCCTATTATCTCAATAAAGGCGACCTTTTTGACGCTAACGAAATCGTAAAAAAAGTAGGTTTGCCTTGTTTTGTAAAACCCAACAAATCAGGTTCAAGCTTTGGAATATCAAAAGTAAAAACAGCCGCCGAATTACCGATTGCCATTGAAGTTGCCTACAAAGAAGACAACGAAATCATCATCGAAAGTTTCCTTGATGGAACCGAAGTTTCTGTGGGCGTAATCAATTACAAAGGCACAATTACCGTTTTGCCAATCACCGAGATAGTTTCAGAAAATGACTTTTTCGATTATGAAGCCAAATATTTAGGGAAATCGCAAGAAATTACCCCTGCCCGAATTTCAGACGAGATGACTGCAAAGGTAAGCACAATTGCAAAACGTGCCTATGAAGTGCTAAAAATGAAAGGGTTCTCAAGAAGCGAATTCATCATCGTGGATGGCGAGCCACACATGCTGGAAATGAACACCATTCCGGGTTTAACCACCGAAAGTCTGATTCCGCAACAAGCCAAAGCAGCGAGAATTTCATTGGAAGAGTTGTTTACCAACGCCATTGAATTGGCTCTATATAATTGATAAAAAGTTACTTTTAAACGTATGAAAAAAGCCATATTCCCAGGTTCGTTTGACCCATTTACTTTAGGTCACGAAGACATTATCAAAAGAGCAATTCCATTATTTGATAAAATCGTAATTGCTATCGGAATTAATGCCGAAAAAAAATACATGTTTTCACTCGAAGATCGCAAGCGATTTATAGAGGAAACGTTTCTAGACGAACCGAAAATTTCGGTACTAACCTATGAAGGTTTAACCATTGATTTATGCCATAAACAAAAAGCCGATTTCATTCTCCGTGGCTTACGTAATCCAGCCGATTTTGAATTCGAGAAGGCCATAGCACATACCAACAGACGGTTATCAAAAATTGAAACCGTATTCCTTTTAACAGCCGCTGATACTTCGTATATCAGTTCGAGTATAGTACGCGATGTGATTCGCAATGGTGGAGAATATGAACTATTAGTTCCAAAATCAGTCCGAATAAAGAACTAAAAAAAACTAGAAACATAAATTTGTGGAAGCTTTGATTTAAATGTACTTTCGCACACTAAATTAGAGCATTAGATTATGGAAAGAGCATTAAACAAACGCAGCGATTCTAAATGTGAATTATGTGCTGCCACAGAAAACCTTAACGTATTTGCCGTTTTGCCTACAAAAAAAGGCGGTCTTGACGAAAATATATTGGCTTGCAAAACGTGCATCGACCAAATAGAAAATCCAGGAAGCGAAGATTTAAACCACTGGCGTTGTTTAAACGATA
>JBIHZQ010000068.1:0-11055 GCA_044231345.1 Flavobacterium sp. | reverse complement strand
ATACGAACTCATATTCATTTAGGTTTTAAATTAATATAATGGTAAGTACTAACGACTTGTTTATTGGTAAAAAAAGGGGAGAATAAATGTAGGTAAAAATAGTTCGACAACCAAATTATTTTATTTTAAATCACTGTATATCAATACATTAATTTAATTATATTTGTAGAACCAAGCTATCCAATTTTATCCCTACTGTACTTTTTTCTAACTTAATAACTACAGTATGACCAAGACAGAAAAAAAAGAACTCGTTTTTGATTTAGTTGAAGACTTTAGAACTTCGACTAATCCTAAAGAGTTAAAGACGCTGGAGAAAAAAATTATTAAAGAGGTATCTGAATGTCCATTTAGTGAAGAAATACGAGAGGTATTTGAGTTGTCTTTGCTTTCGTGGACGTATGATATTGATGTGTATATTGATGAAAAAAACAATGGTAATCATTCTCAAAATGGAAATGAATTGGCTTTGACTTCAATCGTTGGGATCTATAATTTTATTGACGTTTGCCTTTTAGATTAGTGGCTATAAGATGCCATTAAGTTTAAGGTACTGAAGCAACATGATCGTTTTTGCATCTTTGATGGCCCCAGAAGTTATTGCATTGATGGCATCATCTATAGAAAATTCTAGTACTTCGATGTTTTCTTCTTCATGAATTACGCCACCTCCATCACTGATTTTCATTTCTGCGGAGTATTCTGCAATAAAAAAATAGAGAATTTCAGTAACGGCTCCAGGCGACATGTAGGCTTCGAATACTTTTTTAACACTAGCGATTTTATAGCCTGTTTCTTCTTCGGTTTCTCTTTTTATACATTCTTCTGGATATTCTTTTTCTAATACTCCAGCGCATGCTTCAATTAGCATCCCAGTTTCATTTCCATTGACGTAAGTAGGGAGCCGAAATTGTCGGGTTAGAATGACTGTTTTTTGTATTGTATTGTATAATAAAATTACGGCACCATTACCCCGATCGTATACTTCACGACTCAGTGTGCTTTTGGTTCCATCGGCTTTCAAATAATCGTAAGTGATTTTTTTTAACACATACCAATTGTCGGATAGAATTTCTGATTTTGTAATTTTTATATCGTAAACCATGAACTGTTAAAGAAGTTATTACAACGTAAATATATAATATTATTTTTTGGAGGAATAGTATTTTTTTGAAAATAAATTAGTTTAAGCAATTCTAATTTGGTTTGTTTTCATTCATAAAAGGTTGTTCACTTTTGATTAACTTATTATTTTGCATTGAAAGCATAAATTAAATTAGGATAATTTGTTTCAGAAATCACTGGTAAAAAAAATCCGTTTTGAGTTAACAAAACGGATAAATTTATTTTATGTTGAATGAAAACTACAAGTGAATTACTTCGCCATAGGCTTCTGCCACTGCTTCCATAACTGCTTCACTCATTGTAGGGTGGGGGTGAATTGATTTTAATATTTCATGCCCAGTAGTTTCTAGTTTTCGAGCTACTACTGCCTCGGCAATCATATCGGTTACGCCTGCGCCAATCATGTGACAGCCTAACCATTCTCCATATTTTGCATCAAAAATTACTTTCACAAATCCGTCTGGAGTACCCGAAGCTTTTGCTTTTCCGGAGGCTGAAAACGGGAATTTCCCTATTTTCAACTCATATCCTTTTTCTAGGGCTTGTTTTTCAGTAAGTCCAACAGAGGCAATTTCTGGAGTTGCATAGGTACAACCTGGTATGTTTCCATAATCGATTGGGTCTACATGAAGTCCTGCTATTTTTTCTACACAAGTGATTCCTTCTGCAGAAGCTACGTGCGCCAAAGCAGGTCCAGGAACAACATCACCAATGGCATAATAACCAGGAATGTTGGTTTGATAAAAGTCATTAACTATTATTTTATCTCTGTCTGTAGCAATTCCAACTTCCTCTAAACCGATGTTTTCTAGGTTGGTTTTAATTCCTACCGCAGAAAGTAGCATATCAGCTTCCAAAATTTCTTCTCCTTTTGCTGTTTTTACATAGGCTTTTACCCCAGCTCCAGAAGTATCAATTTTTTCAACAGAAGAATTGGTCATTATTTTTACTCCTGCTTTTTTCATCGAGCGTTCCATTTGTTTCGAAATATCTTCGTCTTCTAACGGAACTATAGTAGGTAAAAACTCTACAATGGTAACTTCTGTTCCCATGGCATTATAAAAGTGAGCAAATTCAACACCAATTGCCCCTGAACCTACTACAATCATAGATTTAGGTTGTGTTTTCAGCGTCATTGCTTGGCGATATCCAAGAACTTTCACACCGTCTTGAGGTAAATTAGGTAATTCGCGTGAACGGGCGCCGGTTGCAATAATTATATGGTCGGCACTGAACTCATTGACTTTTCCATCGGCAGCTGTCACGTCTATTTTTTTTCCTGGTTTCATTTTTCCAAAACCATCAATCACATCGATTTTATTTTTTTTCATCAAAAATTGAACACCTTTACTCATTCCATCAGCCACATTTCTACTTCTGGCAACGACCGCATTGAAATCTTTATCAAAAGAGGATACCGTCAAACCATAATCGGCTGCGTGTTTTAGGTAATCAAAAACTTGTGCTGATTTCAGTAACGCTTTTGTTGGAATACATCCCCAATTTAGACATACACCACCAAGATTTTCTTTTTCTATTACCGCTACCTTAAATCCTAATTGAGAGGCTCGAATCGCCGTAACATATCCTCCAGGACCACTTCCTAAAACAATTATATCGTATTTCATTTTTCGTGTTTTTTTCTTATAGATTGTGTGTGCGAAAATAAGGATTTTTTTTTAAACTTAAAAAGAGAATGCAAATCGAATGGCACTAATCTTTGAAGTTTTTGAGCAAACTCTATTTTTATTGTTCGCCAATAATGAACTGGGAATCATATAAATTTTTGTAATATCCACCAACTTTAGTTAGTAACTCTTGATGGGTTCCTTGTTCCACAATTAATCCTTTATCCATGACGATGATGGTATCGGCTTTGACAATTGTTGCTAATCGGTGAGCAATAACAATAGAAGTGCGCCCTTTTGTAATGGTTTCTGTAGCTCGTTGAATTAATTCTTCTGAATAAGTATCAATTGAGGAGGTAGCTTCATCTAGAATGAGAATACTCGGTTTGCTAACATAAGCCCGCAAAAAAGCTATCAACTGACGTTGTCCCGAAGAAAGCATTACCCCACGCTCTTTTACGTTATAGTCATATCCATTTGGCAAACTCATAATAAAATCATGAACACCAATTTCTTCCGCGGCAAGTACTACTTTTTCTCGGGTTATATCTGGATGATATAAGGTGATGTTATTCAAAATAGTGTCAGCAAATAGAAAAACATCTTGCAGTACAACCGCTATTTGTTTACGAAGAGAATCTAAAGTATATTCATTAATAGAAATGTGATCTATGCAAATACTCCCGCTATTGAGTTCATAAAACCGATTCAGTAAATTGATAATAGTTGATTTTCCAGCTCCAGTAGCTCCAACGATTGCAATCGTTTTTCCAGCTTCAACTTGTAAGTTGATTCCTTTGATTACTGCTTCATTTTCAATATATCCAAAGTGAACGTCTTTAAATTCAATTACTCCTTTAAAAATAGGGGCTTCAATCTGACCTTTATCTTGAATTTGATCTTTGGTATCTAAAATGTCAAAAACTCGATTAGCAGCGATCATACCCATTTGCATTTCGTTGAATTTATCTGCAATCTGACGCAATGGATTAAATAGCATTCCGATGAACATGGTATAGGAAAATAAATCTCCAAAAGAAGTAAAACTGTCGCCATTTATTATTTTAAAACCTCCGTAAAGAACTATAAAACCTAGTGTTAATGAAGAAATAATATCAGCAATTGGAAAAAATATCGAGTTATAAAGAATAGTTTTTATCCACGCTTTTTTGTGTTTATCATTGATGGCTTTGAAATGGTTGTATTCAAATTTTTCACGGTTAAATAATTGTACAATTTTCATTCCAGTTACTCGTTCTTGCACAAAAGTGTTCATGTTGGCAATTTGCGTTCGCACTTCTTCAAATGCTACTTGCATCTTCTTTTGAAATATTCGCGTAATTATAACAAGAATAGGCATAGCCAAAATAACAATCCAAGTTAATTTCCAGTTCATATAAAACATAAAAAGCAACACTACTACCATTTTAAGTAAGTCACTTATTATCATAAACAATCCTTGACTAAAAATTCTAGCAATGGCTTCAATATCAGATACTGATCGAGTAACTAATTGTCCAACAGGCGCAGTATCAAAGTATTTCATTCTGAAACTTAAAAGGTGCTTGAATAATTTTATCCGAATGTCTTTGATGATTTCTTGTCCGAGCCAGTTGGCCCAAAAAACAAAATAAAATTGTGAAAATACCTCGGCTAATAATACAATTCCCATCAAAATAATATAAAACAACAATCCTTTTTCGTTGCGCGTATTGATGTAACTATCGATAGTTTCTTTGAGCAGGTATGGCCGTAAAGCTGCAAAAACAGAGAGTCCAATAGCAAATAAGATTACGCCATAGAATAACTTTTGGTAGGGCTTTGTATACACTAAAATCCTCTTAAATACTGCGGTATCGAATGCTTTTGCTTTCATAGGTAATGGTTCGAATCGTTTTGCAATCGGTTAGCTATTGCAAGGTCTATATTATAGGTACTCGTATTCTATTTTTGTTAAATAAAGCCCATGTGCGGGGACCGAAAATCCAGCTTTACTTCGGTCTTTACTTTCTACTATTGATATAAAATCCGTCAGGGTAATTTTTTTTAATCCAACATTTATCAGTGTGCCTACTATTGCACGAACCATATTTCGTAAGAATCGATCTGCTGTAATGGTAAAAACGAGTTGGTTATTTTCTGTTTTCCAATAAGCTTCAGTAATGACGCAGTTAAAAGTATTAACATCGGTATTTACCTTTGAAAAACATTCAAAATCGGTATATTTTAGCAATTCGGCTGCAGCCAAATTCATTAATTCTAGTTCTAATTTTTGATGAAAATACCAACTCCCATCAGTCTGAAATACTTCTTTCTGCGGATTTATATAATAGTGGTAGGTTCTTTTTTTAGCATCAAAACGAGCGTGAGCATCGGCAGCTACAGGTAAAATAGCTCGAATTACAATATCTTTTGGTAAAAAAGAATTCAGTTTTTGAATAATAATTGGAATTTCTAATGGCGATTCCGTATCAAAATGAGCATACATTTCTTTGGCATGCACACCTGTATCGGTCCGACCGGCACCCATACAAGAAATAGTTTCGTTGAGCACTACAGACATTGCATTGTTCAGTGTTTCTTGCACAGAAGCAGCGTTCGGTTGGATTTGCCAACCATGATATTGGGTTCCGTTATAAGCTAATTGTATGAAATATCTCAAGTTAAAAAGTGTCGCAAAGTTTGAAAGTTTCAAAGGTACAAAGTTTGTAACTTTGCAAGGCCATAAACAAAAAAATAAATGAAAAAAATACTCTTGCTCTCCGATACGCACGGCCATCTAGATAAAGCGATGATGAAATATATTTTGGCGGCAGATGAGGTTTGGCATGCAGGAGATATTGGCAATTTAGAAGTAACGGATCAAATAAAGGAAGTTAAAGTTTTACGTGGAGTTTATGGAAATATCGATGGCGATAAGGCACGTAAGGAATTTCCTTTACACCAGCAATTTAACTGTGAAGGTGTGTCTGTTTGGATCACTCATATTGGGGGATATCCTGGTAAATATGCTCCAGGAATTAAAGTTGCTTTGGCTGCTAATCCACCGAAGTTATTTATTTGCGGACATTCACATATTTTGAAAGTAAGTTATGACAAATCCCTAGATTTACTTCACATGAATCCGGGTGCAAGTGGAATTAGTGGATTTCACGAAGTGCGAACCATGCTCCGATTTGTCATTGATGGGGATAAAATTAAAGAGTTAGAAGTAATTGAATTAGGTAAAAGAGCCGTTGATTTGAAATTGATATAAGGTACAAAAAAAACCTGAACTGTTAGATTCAGGCTTTTCTTCGCACTAATAAACTAAGTTTATAGGTTTATCTCAAACGATCCACAGATTTTACGAGATCTTCATCCTTTTTGATGGCCTTATTAGCTAACACTAATAATACGATAGCAACAATAGGAAGAAACATCCCAATACCTTTCTCGGAAACTACAGGAGTTTCTCCAGATATATTTAGGGAACGATATACAAATAATCCTAATAAAATTAAATTTAATATGATGTTCAATCGGTTTAAAACAAATTGAAATTGTCTTTTTTTGAATGAAAATAGTGCAATAATAGTTAGTAAAGCGCTAATTCCAATAATTGTAATATATAGAAGCGAGTCAACAAAAAAGTACTCATGACCGTCAACTTTTTTCCATAATGGTAAAAAGTGAGGCAAGACAAGCACCACCACAAAGGTCAGGATAAGATAAACCGATTGAATTCGTTGTATCATTTTATTAATTTCTCCTACAAAAATATATTTTCTTTTTTAAAAATACTATTGGAATAACAAAATATATTCGTATTATTGCATAACAATTCCGTAAGTACTTCATTCTTCGGACAATTCAAATCAAAAATATTTTCCACCTACGATTATATTAAAACCCTAAAATAATTAAATTCAAATCACATACATGTTTGAAATTTCTGCATTAAAAGAAATGAAGCTTTCTGAGCTTCAAGATATTGCTAAATTAGCTAAAACAATAAAATTTGCTGGAGTAAAAAAAGAGACCCTCGTTCAATTGATTTTAGATCATCAAGTCGCTTTGGCACCAAAAGAAACAGCGGAAGTTAGTCCAACTCAAAAAGGGGTTGAAAAACTAAAAAGAGCCAGGATAGTTTCTGAAAAAATTCCAGTGAATAATAATGTGACAGCCCCATTTTATGAGGCATCAACGGCTAAAATTAATCATCAAATTCCTTTATTTGATGAGACAGGTAAAATAATCTCCCCACAATCTGTGCCAGTAGCTGTTTCACCAAATGGAAAAGAGGAAAAATTTATTAAGTTTAAAAAACCAACGCCAGAAATTGTTCCTATTTCGGATGAATCATCTGCTTTGGTTATTGAAGAAAAAGTAATTATTGATTCAGTAAATGAATTGGCGCCAACTAAAGATCAACCTGTTAATCCAAATCAAAAGCAAAAGCAAAACCCCAATCAAAATCAAAACGGAAATCAAAACCCTAATTTTAAGGGAAAAAAATCCAACTTTAGAGATTCTGATTTTGAATTTGACGGAATAATTGAAAGCGAAGGAGTACTTGAAATGATGCCAGATGGTTATGGTTTTTTACGTTCTTCAGATTATAACTATTTAGCATCTCCGGATGATATTTATTTATCAACTTCACAAATTAGATTATTTGGACTTAAAACAGGGGATACGGTCAAAGGTGTGGTTAGACCTCCAAAGGAAGGAGAAAAATTTTTCCCTCTTGTTCGGGTATTAAAAATTAACGGACACGACCCACAAGTTGTTCGTGATCGTGTTTCTTTTGAGCATTTAACTCCAGTTTTTCCATCAGAAAAATTCAAATTAGCAGAAAAACAAAGTACGATTTCAACCCGTATTATTGATTTATTTTCACCAATAGGTAAAGGACAACGTGGAATGATTGTAGCCCAACCAAAAACGGGTAAAACAATGTTACTGAAAGACATAGCCAATGCAATTGCCGCCAATCATCCAGAAGTGTATTTAATAGTTTTGTTGATTGATGAGCGTCCAGAGGAGGTAACTGATATGCAACGAAGCGTTCGTGGTGAAGTCATTGCGTCAACTTTTGATAGAGAACCTCAAGAACACGTTAAAATTGCAAACATAGTTTTGGAAAAAGCAAAACGATTAGTTGAATGTGGCCATGATGTTGTTATTTTATTAGATTCAATAACTCGATTAGCTCGTGCCTACAATACTGTTCAGCCTGCTTCTGGGAAAGTATTAAGTGGTGGAGTAGATGCCAATGCGTTGCAAAAACCAAAACGATTCTTTGGGGCAGCTCGTAATGTAGAGAATGGCGGCTCTTTGAGTATTATTGCCACAGCATTAACGGAAACAGGTTCTAAAATGGACGAAGTGATTTTTGAGGAATTTAAAGGAACTGGAAACATGGAACTGCAATTGGATAGAAAAATTGCCAACAAACGAATTTTCCCAGCCATCGATTTAACTTCTTCAAGTACGCGTCGTGACGATATGTTATTAGACGAAAAAACATTGCAGCGCATGTGGATTATGAGAAAATACCTCTCTGATATGAATCCTGTGGAAGCAATGGATTTTATCAATGATCGTTTCAAGAAAACTAGAAATAATGAAGAGTTTTTGATTTCAATGAATGATTAAATCTTTAATTTTATATCACAAAAAAAGTCTCGCATTGTGGGACTTTTTTTGTGATTGTATTTTTTAGTTTACCAGTACTTTCTTTGTAATTACTTTATTATCAGAGTGAATTTTCATTAAGTAACAACCAGCAGGGATAGCAGTTAAAGTATGGATGTGGTTTTGCATCTGTGGGTGAAGTACTTGTTGAATTAATTGCCCATTTATAGATATTAATTCAATTTTTTCGATAGTCGTTTCACAAGAAATAGAAATAGTATTATTATTTGAAGGATTAGGGAAAACAAAAATTTCTTTTTCAGGATCAAATGTAGTATTTGAAAGAAACAAATTAGTCCATCGGTTTTGTGCTATGGGACCTCCCCAAATTACCGTTGCTAAATAGGGATTATCAATAAATGGATTTCTATTTCCTTGGGCGTAGGTATTGGAAGTATTCCCCAAATAATTATTTCTGGTGTCTTCATATACAGATATGGGATCTTCAGCATTCCACTGTAATAATAAATCAAGCATATTGTTGTCAGTGGAAACGGGACTTCCTGTAAATACGTAGGTAGGCAAGCACTGATTACCATAACGTAAATACATATACATGATAATTCTAGCACAATCTCCTTTCCATTCATCTCCTGGATACCAATTAATTCCAATAGTGTTAGAGGTACCTGAGCCAACAGTAAATTTCTTGTTGCCACGACTACTATTTCGCTGTACATCAGAAGCTCGAAGCATTTGAGCGTCAGCGCCTGGTCCAGCTTGTCCTAAATCTGGATCTGCTAATGATTGAGGAAAAACGTGCTCTCTGTTCCATTGACCATTACTGCCCCCATTCATATATTTATCACGTGACCTATCGTTTGTTAAATCAGCATCTAATCCACCTTCCCAACCATAAATTAGTAGTACATTATTAGAATTTGCTGGATCTAAATCGACAATTCTTAATGCTTCCCATAATTGAGAATAAGTCAATACATTGGTATGAGTGGTTGTAATTTTCGTAGCTAATGCATTTTTTAAACTCATTCCAGTTAAAGTCCAATTAAAACCATTATAATATGGTGCCGGAGCTCCCGTTTGGGCAAAGCCAAAAGAAATAAATGCTAATATTACTAACGTAAAGTTCTTCTTCATAACTTATTTGTTTTTTCTTTCTAATAACGCCATATAAAATCCATCAAATCCAGATTCATGGGCTAAAATTTTTTCATCTTTGATAAAGGTAAAACTTTTACCAATTTCAGTACTTAAGAAATGCTTAATTTGATCTTGATTCTCAGAAGGCAATACTGAACAAGTGGCATAAACTAATTTACCTCCAGGTTTTACAATTTTAGAATAATTTTCTAAAACTTCGGCTTGTACTTTTCTGATATTATCGATAAATTCTGGTTGTAATTTCCATTTAGCATCGGGGTTTCGTTTTAATACCCCTAGACCACTACATGGAGCGTCTATAAGTACTCGGTCAGCCTTTTCGTGTAGCTTTTTTATTACTTTGGTAGTATCGATGATTCGGTATTCAATATTAAAAGCGCCATTTCTTTTCGCTCTTAATTTGAGTTGTTTCAATTTACTTTCGTATAAATCCATCGCAATAAGTTGCCCTTTATTTTCCATTAAAGAAGCAATGTGCAATGTTTTTCCACCAGCTCCTGCACAGGTATCAACAACGCGCATTCCGGGTTTTACATCTAAATAGGCGGCTACTAACTGAGAGTTTGCATCTTGTACTTCAAAGTAACCTAATTTAAAAGCTTCTGTTAAAAATACATTGGCTCGTTCCTTTAATACTAATGCGTCAGGCTGATTAGTTAAAAACTCGGTTTCAATATTCAAATCCATTAAAATTGCTCGTAGTTTTTCTTTGGTAGTTTTTAAAGTATTAACTCTAAGAATAACTTTCGCAGGTTGATTTTGGGCGCTTATCTCAGCAGACCATACTTTTTCTCCAAGTTCCTTAACCCCTAATTCATCCATCCAATCTGGAATCGATTCTTTTAGCGCTCTAGTTTTAGACAATTCATCAAAACGACCTTTGATTTTTCGTTCTGGCGTTCCTTCTAATTGTTTCCAATCAGGTATTGGGTATCCACGTAGAACGGACCAAACAGAAAACATTCTCCATAAATTATCTCTATCAAACGGTTCTTTAACTTCTGCAATTTCAGAATATAATCGTTTCCAACGCACAATTTCATATATGGTTTCAGCAACAAATTTTCTATCGGAACTTCCCCAACGTTTATCTTTCTTTAAAGCTCTAGCAACCACTTTATCGGCATATTCTTTTTCATTAAAGATTGCGTTAAGCGAATCAATAGTGGTATAAACTAAATTTCTGTGTAATCTCATTTGTTTTTATTGAGGTGCAAAGGTATCATTTTTTCGTTAGCCAGTAAATGGGGCAGTTATAAAAAAAAACACTGTTAAAAAACAGTGTTTAATAATAATTATTTTATTCTATTTAAATAGATTTTTTCTGGAGCGTGGAGTACCAATGGAAATTGTTCAATTTTTACGGAACTACTGTCTAGCCCAAATGCTTTTTCCTCAGACAAACTTAATTTTTTCATCAAAAAATTAAGTTTGTCTGAGGAAAAAGCATTTGGGCTAGACAGTAGTTCCGTAAAAATTGAACAATTTTTACGGAACTACT
>JBIHZQ010000143.1:0-3362 GCA_044231345.1 Flavobacterium sp. | reverse complement strand
AGACTTAAATTTATAGCAGATAAAGAGGCAAAAAAGACACAAAAAAATAGTTTAACTGAAAAAAGTACAACCATTTCAAAAGACACTTTAAGTAAACCTACTGAAACTATAAAACAAAAGACGGCAGAAGAAAAAGCATTACTACTTGAAGCGCGAAAAAAAGCTTTAGAAGAGAAAAAAAAGAAAATAATCGAAGAAAGGGAAGCCGCTAAAAAAGCAAAAGCCGAAATTCAAAAAGCAAAATAAACAATAACCAATAATTAATAAATTAAAACAATTACTTTAAAAACAAAAATGATGAAACAAATTAAAACTTTATTAATAGCTACTCTATTATTCTTAGGAACTAATCAAGTTGTAATTGCACAAACGAAAACAGCCCATGTTAATGTAAGCGAAATTGTATCTAAAATGCCTGCGATGCTAGACGCACAAAAACAATTAGAGAAATTAAGCGCCACTTATGATGCAGAATACAAAACAATGGCGGATGAATTTCAAACTAAATTAAAAAAATACGAAGCTGAAGCAGCTACTGTAGGAGATAAAATTAACGAAGACCGTTCAAAAGAAATACAAGAAATGCAAAAGAGAATTGTTGACTATAGAGACAATGCTCAGAAAGAATTACAGCAAAAAGAACAAGATATTACAAAACCAATTTATGAAAAAATCAGAGCATCTATTCAAAAAGTTGGAAAAGCAAAAGGGTATCAATATGTATTAAATGCTGAAGGACTTTTACTTGCTGATGGTCCAGAAATTACAAATGATGTAAAAAAAGATTTAGGATTTTAATCTAATCCATAATGTATATCATAAAACTGCTCAATTATTGAGCAGTTTTTTTTTACATTTGTAGGTGTTTTATAACCATCACAGTAGTGCTTTATGACAAACATTAATCCTATAGGTTTATTTGATTCTGGGGTCGGAGGCACTTCTATTTGGAAGGCTATTCACGAGCTACTACCAGATGAAAGTACAATATACTTAGCCGACAGCAAAAATGCTCCATATGGTAAAAGGTCAAAAGAAGAAATTATTGAATTATCTAAAAAAAATACGGAATTATTGTTAGAAATGAATTGCAAAATAATTGTGGTAGCCTGTAATACTGCAACAACGAATGCAATAAAGGAATTAAGAGCCTCTTATAAAGTTCCGTTCATAGGAATTGAACCTGCAATTAAACCTGCGGCCAATCAATCCAAAACTCAAAAAATAGGAATTTTAGCAACAAAAGGAACGATAAACAGTGAGCTTTTTAATAAAACCGTAAAGCTATATCAAGACACTAAAATAATAGAACAAATTGGTTATGAACTAGTAGAACTGATTGAAAGTGGTGAAATAGATTCGCCAAAAATTGAATTATTACTAAAGGATTATTTAACCCCAATGGTTGCTGAAAACATAGATTACTTAGTACTAGGTTGCAGCCATTATCCTTATTTAATACCAAAAATTAAAAAAATAATTCCAAATTCTATAAAAATAATTGATTCTGGAGAAGCAGTTGCGAGACAAACTCAGCATGTCTTAAATGAAAAAATTGGTTTAAATAATAAAAAAAATAGCCGTAATGTGTTTTTTACTAATTCTAACCCAAAAGTTCTTTCTTCAATATTAGGGGGTGATTATGAGGTTATTTCAAAAGATTTTTAATGGGCTTTATTATTCTTTCAGCCAACTGGAGTACATGACATAGTTATTAGAGATTCTCTCAATTTCTCCAGCGAAATCAGATTGATCTATGTCCTTAATTTTTTTTGCAGGAATACCTGCCCATATTGTTCCCGATAAAATTATGGTGTTTTGAGTCACCACCGACCCAGCTGCCACAATTGAATTGCTTTCAACAATGCAATTATCCATTACTATAGCTCCCATTCCGATTAGTACATTATCGTGAATTGTGCATCCATGAACAATTGCGTTGTGACCAATTGATACATTATTGCCAATTACAGTAGGATGCTTTTGATAAGTACAATGAATTACTGCTCCATCTTGAATATTTACTTTATTCCCAATTTTTATAAAATTAACATCCCCACGAATTACAGCATTAAACCAAACACTACAATTTGAGCCAAAAACTACCTCACCAATAATTGTAGCGTTTTCAGCAACATAACAATCCTCTGGAATTATAGGTGTTTTATCGTTTACAGTTTTTACTAACATAATTTAAAAAAATAGTCCCGAAATGACGGGACTTATTATTAATTAATTGCAGGACAATTACAGTGGTATTTTTCAGGTTCGCAGAAAAGATTAATCCCAAGTGTTATTTGGTGAAAACCAGCATTATCAAAATTAATATCTCCTAATAGTTTAGAGTAAGTATAAGAAAACATATACTGATTATAATTAATTCCTAGTATTGGTGTAACGTATTGTAAATTTTGCTCTGCGATAGCATTTCCATTGAAATATTGTGCTCCGTCTAAACTTCTTCTGTAAGACAAACCTCCCCATATTCTTCCAAAATCCAATTTTTTGTATGCCTTTAAATTAAAATCAACTGTTTGCTCTTTGGTTTGACTTACCGATTGAAACATAAATGATGGCTCCCAAAGCAAAACATCTTGATCTCCAAAAGTATACCCTGCACTTAAAATAATTCTTTTAAGATCTACTGGCTCTTTGTCAGTATATAATTTTCTTTCACTAGCTAAGGCATTTTTTACTGTAAGGTGTGCATAAAAATCAAGATAATTATATGAAGCCCCAATATCAACATTAAAATAAGTTGCCTTTTGAATTATTGTCCCGAGTACAATAGGATCAGGATTTGGATTGTTTACATAAAAAGAGGTCTCATCTAAAAGACTTTGAAAAAATCCAGCACTCATTCCGAAAGACAATTGATTCAAATCAATTTCATCTCTTGAAAACATTATATGATGCGCATAAGTCAATTTCATTCCTTTTTGAGAATGGTATCCATTTCTATCATTAATTAATATAACACCCGCTCCAGATTGCTCCCCTAACCTCCCATTAAAACTTAATGTTTGTAACGCTGGTGAATCTTCCTGCCCAGTCCATTGTTGTCTACCAGTTAATCTGATTTTAGCACAACTAGAAGCTCCGGCCATCGAAGGATGTAAAAGATAGTAGTTATCTGATAAATAATCTGAATACACGGGTAATCCTTCTTGTGAAAAAGTGATTTGTGAAATAAATACTACTACTATGATGTATATTTTATTGAAATTCATTTGACTTTTTATCTTTTTAATGAGAAATGTGATTTAAATACTTTGTCTGTTCCTGCTTCAAAATAGTCAACAGTGAACCAATAATCTGTTGCGGGTAGGGGTTCTCCATTTCGAGTTCCGTCCCATCCTTGG
>JBIHZQ010000067.1:0-11093 GCA_044231345.1 Flavobacterium sp. | reverse complement strand
GAGACTCAAGCTATCTACCCTTCAACAACGGACGAGAAGCCCTTAAATGCTGATATACTTGATATTTCACCGCATAGAGTTTACCTGGTTTCACTACAGCATTATCTGTACATACTTTCTGTTGCACTGGTCCTGATTATATAAATACATAACCGACGGGAGTTACCCGCTATGCTTCTCTTTGGTGTCCGGACTTTCCTCCCCGATAAAAATCGCGACGATAAGGCGGTCTGCGGGGCAAAATTACGATATTTTTTAACGAATTAGCTATTGAAAAATATAGTTTAACAAATAAATATTAACTAATTGAATTATAAGTGGTTGAAGTTATTTTGAAATTATTAATAGTAATTTAAATTAGAACTGGTTGTTTTTCAAAATTCAGAAACAAATGCGACTAAAATTAGTTTAAACTTTAAACAAGATCCGAACAATTTCAAGACTTTAGTAATTGTTCATAATTTATAATAAAAATTGCTTTTCAAACAAATTTTCAAATGAACAAAATCCTATATTTGTTATCGAAATTATTTTTATGGATCAATTTGTTGTTTCTGCTAGAAAATATCGCCCTCAAACATTTAAGGATGTTGTAGGGCAACAAGCGATTACAAACACTTTATTGAATGCCATAGAAACCAACCATTTGGCCTCTGCCCTATTATTTACAGGACCTCGAGGCGTTGGAAAAACAACCTGTGCTAGAATATTAGCTCGAAAAATAAATCAGCCAGGATATGATGACCCTATGGAAGATTTTGCATTCAATGTATTTGAATTGGATGCCGCCTCTAACAATTCTGTAGACGATATTAGAAATTTAATTGATCAAGTGCGAATTCCACCTCAAACGGGTCAATACAAAGTATATATTATTGATGAGGTACACATGCTTTCGTCCAGTGCATTTAATGCATTTCTTAAAACATTAGAGGAGCCACCTAAACATGCCATATTTATTCTGGCAACTACTGAAAAACATAAGATAATTCCGACGATACTTTCTCGATGTCAAATTTTTGATTTTAAAAGAATAACAGTCAAAGATGCTAAAGAACATCTTATTGAAGTAGCAAAAAGCCAAGGAGTTGAATTTGAAGATGATGCTTTACACATTATTGCGCAAAAAGCTGATGGAGCGATGCGTGATGCCCTTTCAATTTTTGATCGTGTGGTTTCTTTTTGCGGAAACAACCTTACCCGTCAGGCGGTAACTGAAAATCTAAATGTTTTAGACTATGAAACTTACATGTCCTTCACGGAGTTATTCTTAGAAAATAATATTCCACAACTATTGGTTTCATTCGATTCACTTCTTGCTAAAGGTTTTGATGGACATCACTTCATATCCGGTTTGGCTACCCACTTTAGAGATTTATTAGTCAGTAAAACCCCTTCGACCTTATCGTTATTGGAAGTTGGAGAACAAGCGCAGCAATTGTATGGAAATCAATCACAAAAAACTTCACAAGAGTTTTTATTAAAGGGAATCGAAATTGCCAATGATTGTGATTTTAAATATAAGTTAAGTCAAAACCCCCGACTGCATGTAGAACTTTGTCTGATGCAATTAGCCTCTATCGAATTCGGTGGAGAAAAAAAAAAGTTAACGGATTTATAATTCCCCCTACATTTTATAAAAACAATAGTTATTCTATCGCTGTTGAAGTAAAAGAAACGGTGTTAATAACGGAAGAAAATCCCCCAGAAGTTTCTAAGACTGAGTCCACACTACCAACAGATATTGCGATTGAAATTCCAAAAATCGCAATCATTCCAACTATTGAGACAAAAATTTCTGCCTTATCCTTATCAAGCATTAAAGCCAAGAGGGAATTGCAAGAAACGAATAAATCCATTGTCAAAGAGGTAGTTCAATTGCCAACAGATAATTTTAATGAAACCGATTTATTATTATTTTGGAACAAATATGCTCAGCGTTTAGGCGACAAAGGACATAAAATTATGGAATCATTAATCCTTCTAAACGATCCAACTCTTGACGGTACTTCTGTTACCATTGAATTGCCAAATGAAGGCTCAAAAATTGATTTTGAAACAGAAAAAGCAGGACTATTAGGTTATTTAAAAGGACATCTTCACAATCATAATATTACAATTGATGTAATTGTAAATGAAAGTGTTACAACCAAACAGGCTTTTACCTCTCAAGAAAAATACAATCGTTTGTGTGAAAAAAATGCACATTTAGAATTATTGCGAAGCACCTTTGATTTGGATTTATAATCAAATTTTACCATAGTATAACGCTTTAACAATTCCGTCCGAAAGTCCAATTTTAGGCACATGAATACTTCGTGCACCACTCCATTTCATCGCGTTTAAATATACTTTTAAAGCAGGAACAATTACGTCAGCACGATCTAAGTTCAGGCCTAACTCTGAAATCCTTTGTTCGTAGGTCAGTGAGGTTAAAAAGGCATATTGTGAATTCAAATAAATGTAAGAAAGCGGTTTGTCTTGAGGTTTTCCAGACATTTTAAATATTTTATTTATGTTACCACCGGAACCTATTAAATTAATGTTTTCAAAATCTTGAGTAGTTGTTTTTATCCATTCTTCAATTTCATGCCAAATTGAGTTATCTACTGCTTCATTTAACAAGCGAACGGTACCGGCTTTAAAGGATTTTGAAGCTATCATTTTGCCATTTGAAAATAAAGAAAATTCAGTACTTCCACCCCCAACATCAACATATAAATAGTTAGATTCTGTCTTTAACAAATAATGCAAATCGGTAGAGGCGATGATTGCGGCTTCTTTTCTTCCGTTAATAATCTCAATTTTTATATCTGATTTATTCTTTATTGTGGCGACAACTTCCTTTGCGTTTAGGGCTTCACGCATTGCAGATGTAGCACAAGCCATGTGCTTTTCAACTTTATGCACTTTCATTAAAAGTTTAAATGCTTTCATTGCATCAACCATTCGATCGATATTTTCATCAGAAATAGTTCCAACAGTAAACACGTCTTGACCCAAACGAATTGGTACTCGAACTAAGGCACTCTTACTGAATTGTGTTTCCTTTCCCTCTTCTTCAATAATATTAGCAACCAATAAACGCATTGCATTGGAGCCAATATCAATGGCAGCATATTTCTTTATTTTAATCATTTTAGTATCAATCGTGAATTAATTAAGGAGAATAGAACTTAGTATTATTTATTTAAATAATAATTATAGGTTTCTAATTGTGCTCTAAAAATTGGATTATCATTTCTTTGACGGTATTTATTATCTAAATATTCCGAGTGCAAACGGGCTTTTACATTTCCTTTCCAACCAATACTAAATGTATTTATTAATTCCGCTTTTATTTCCTCATCATATATTGGACAAGTTACTTCTACTCGTCCGTCCAAATTTCTGGTCATAAAATCAGCCGAAGAAATGAATACCTCTGGATCATTATCATTTCCAAAAATATAAACCCTCGAGTGTTCTAAAAAATTATCTACAATACTAATTGCTTCTATATTTTCGCTCATCCCTGGTATTCCTGGGATTAAGGAACAAATTCCACGCACCTGTAATTGAATAATCACCCCTGAGTTACTCGCCTCATACAATTTATCAATCATTTGAAAATCAGACAAACTGTTCATTTTTAACTTAATATAAGCGGGTTTTCCTTCCAAAGAATTGGTAATTTCACGTTGAATTAACTTGTTAAAACGAGTACGAGAATAATGAGGAGAAACAATTAAATGTTTGTAGCGATGAACTCTATAATTGACTTCGAAGAAATCGAAAATTTTTGAGACGTCTTTTAAAATTTGCTGGTGACTTGTAAATAAAGTAACATCGGTATAAATTTTACCCGTAGCTTCGTTAAAATTTCCTGTCGAAATGATTCCGTACCGAACATTTTTATCATTTTCTGTTCGTTCCACCAGACAGATTTTGCTATGAACTTTTAATCCTTTAATTCCAAAAATTAATTGAATACCTTCCGTTTGCATTTGTTCAGCATAGGAAATATTGCTGGCTTCGTCAAATCTGGCTTGTAATTCGATTTGTACTGTTACTTTTTTTCCGTTTTTAGCCGCATTAATAAGTGAGCTAATTACTTGCGAATTTTTTGCTAATCGATAAAGCGTAATTTTTATTGCGGTCACTTTAGGGTCTAATGCTGCTTCTCGTAAAAATTTTATTATGTAGGAAAAGGATTGATAGGGAGCATTAACCAAGTAATCTTTTTTTGCAATTTTGTTTAAAATACTACCGTTTAAACTCAATCCCTCAACCAATAATGGCATTTTAGTGGAATACAATAAATCAAACCTTCCTAAATTCGGAAAATCCATATAATCTCTTCGATTATGATAACGACCTCCAGGAATAATACTATCGGAGGAATCAATTCCCATATTCCCTAAGAAAAAATCCAGTGTATCTTGTTCAATAGATTTATCATATATGAACCGAACAGGATCTCCAATTCTTCGATCCTTAACACTAGAAGATATTTTCTCAAGCATGCTTTTACTGATATCACTATCAATATCTAATTGGGCGTCACGTGTAATCTTAATCATATGAGCAGCAACACTTTCATAATCAAATATGTTGAAAATACTGGATAAATTGTACCGAATTACATCGTCTAAAAGAATGATGTATTGCTTATTTTCAAAAATAGGCAGTTCTACAAATCTATTAATTGATTTTGGAATTTCGATTACAGCATATCGGACTTCTGATTTTTGATCAGCCGACTCTAAATGATTGGTATTCATAACTAATTTTACCGCTAAATACCCCGAAGTATCTTTTAAAGTGGGAAATTCTGCTAAATCATTCAAAATTATCGTTACTAATGCTGGACTTACTTTTTGAATAAAAAAGTCCTTTACAAAAACTTCTTGTTCGGCAGAAAGTTGAAATTCATTAATAATAAAAATGTTTTCCTGCTCTAGTTTTTTTTGAATCGTTCCTAATATTTGCAGACTTTCAGACTGCTGATGAATTACAATTTCAGTAATCTCTTTGAGCAATTTATCAGCACTAATTCCACCTAACGTTTTGGCAGCATCTAAACCAGACAAACTTAATCTTCGGATGATTGAAAACCGAACTCTGAAAAATTCATCTAAATTATTTGAGAAAATTCCTAAAAATCGTAACCTATCCAATAACGGTACTGCATCATCAGCGGCTTCTTGCAATACTCTTGCATTAAATGTCAACCAACTTTTTTCGCGATCTATGTATCTATATTCCAAAATTTCAGAATTTATTTAACGATTATTTTTAATATCTTACCTTTCGATATTGAATTCCAACTCTTGCTTTCAAACTGCATGGATACGAAACCTGAGGTGGGAACATTCTCAATATATTGGTCCCCAAATTTATTAACAAATTCCGTAATAGCTGCATTATGACCAAAAATAATAACAGTATCAACTTGATTTGTTAACCCCTGAATTGTTTTGACCAATTGAGAACAATCAAAAGTGTATAATTCATCTAAAAAATGAATGGCTTCTTTTGGAAATGAAGTGACTTCGGAAAAAATTATGGCTGTTTCTGATGTGCGTCTTGCCGAACTACAATAAATTTGATAGTCTTTAGGTAGAAAAGATTGACTTAATTGAGCCATTTTTTTGGCAGCTAATTTTCCATTATTTGTCAATGGACGCTCTTTATCATCCATTGGAAAATCCCAACTGGATTTAGCATGACGAATTAGAATTAAATTTTTCATTGGTTAATCATTACGGGTATTCTTACCCTATATAAAAAGGTACAAATTACAAAATAATAAATTAATTCTATTAGATAATAAACCTAATAATCGAATGCTTATATTTGATATAATAAATTTTACCCATTATAATTAATGAATAGAATCGTACTTTTTTTCTTTGTTTTTTCAACCATTATTTGTGTTGCGCAACAAGACGCTCAGTACTCCCAATATATGTACAATACCATCTCGATTAATCCCGCCTATGCAGGTTCGCGAGATGTCATGAGTGTTTTTGGATTACACAGAACCCAATGGATTGGAATTGATGGTGCTCCAGAAACAAATAATTTCTCCATTAATACTCCTTTAAAAAATAATTCCTTTGGAATTGGAATTTCAATTACTAACGATAAAATTGGACCATCAATTGACAACTCAGTCGCATTTGATTTTGCGTATTCCATTTCAACATCAGAAAAATTTAAACTTTCATTTGGCTTAAAAGGCACATTAGATCGATTGGATATCAATGTATCAAAATTAAATCCGCTTCATCAAAACGATCCTGAATTTAAAAATTTTTCAAGTCCCTTGAGCACTAATATTGGTTTTGGGCTATTTCTATATTCCAATTCAACCTATTTTGGTTTATCACTACCTAACAGCATCGAAATTAATCGGTACGATGACGAATCTGTTTCTTTATACCGCGACAAACGAAGCTATTATTTTATTACCGGTCATGTTATGGAACTCTCCAATGCATTTAAATTTAAACCTTCTGTAGTATCAAAATATACTCAGGGAGCACCTTTGCAACTAGATTTGTCTGCAAATTTTTTATACAAAGAAAAAATTTTACTCGGAGGCGCTGTTCGTGTAAATGCAGCCGTAAGTGCACTTCTTGGTTATCAAATTGACGAATCATGGTTTGTGGGTTATGGTTATGATTTAGACACCACTAAATGGTCCAATTATAATTCTGGAAGTCATGAATTATTTCTTCGCTTTGAATTATTTAAAAATTACTCAAAAATAGTTTCTCCAAGATTTTTTTAACCCCGACAGCCGATGAGAAATATAGTATTGTTTTTATTAGTATTAAGTTGTTTACCTACATTTTCACAATCAAAAAAAGTTGAGAGTGCTACAAAAAAATATGCCAATTTAGAATACTTTGGGGCGATTAACGAATACGAACAAGTCATCAAAAACGGCGCTTCATCTGCACAAGTATATCTGAATTTAGCAAATGCCTATTATTTTAATTCTGAATTTGAAAAGGCAGAAAAGTGGTATTCAGAATTATTTAGAACCCAAAAGAAAAACGCTCCAGAGTCGTATTATCGATATGCCCAATGTCTAAAATCAGTAAATAAATTTCTTCTAGCCAATAGTATAATGGAAGAGTTTTGTAAAAAAGCTCCAAAAGATTTACGCGGATTATTATTCAAAAATCAATTGGATTTTCAATCAAAAATTTTGGCTAATTCAGGGCGTTTCATCATTCAAAATTGTGATTTTAACTCGCCATTTTCTGATTATGGAACAACCGTTTATAATGAAACCATTTTCTTTTCTAGTGCAAGAGATTCGGGGAGATTTGCAAAAAGAAAACACCAATGGTCCAATCAGTTTTTCACTAATATTTATCAATCAAAACGAATAAGCGATAGCACCTATACCCTCGCCCAACCCTTGAAAAAAGAGATTAATTCACAATTCCACGAAAGCACTCCTGTTTTTACCAAAAATGGCACCACTGTTTATTTTACTAGAAACAACTTTTTAAACGGAAGGAAAGGAAAAGACCGAAATCAAACTACATTGTTAAAGATTTATCGGGCTCAATTAATTGACAATCAATGGAACTATGTAACTGAATTGCCTTTTAATAGTGACTCATATAATGTGGCACATCCTGCCTTAAGTACAGATGAGAAGACGCTCTACTTTGCCTCTGATATGCCAGGAACTATTGGGAACTCTGATTTATTTTATGTTGAAATAAATGACGATGGAACCTATGGTAAACCAATAAATTTAGGACCAAAAATAAATACTGAGGGAAAAGAAAACTTTCCGTTTTTGAGCTCTCAAAATGAATTATATTTTGCATCAGATGGACATCCTGGATTGGGTGGTTTGGATATTTTTGTTTCTAAAAACAGGAGCAAAAATACCTTTGGAAGTCCAATAAATATTGGAGAACCGGTAAATTCGGGTTACGATGATTTTGGATATTATTTTGATTTTATTTCTAAAACTGGTTTTTTCTCCTCGAATAGGAAAAACGGAAAAGGGTTGGATGACATCTATCAATTGACTGAAACAATACCGTTGCCGTGCGAAATGATATATACTGGAACTGTATTAGATTTAAACGACAAACCCTTATCTGACCTAAAAATTACTGTTTTTGATGCGGAAAACAATATTGTTAAAAATAGTAAAACTACCGAAAATGGTAGGTTTGAGTTGAGTTTGAATTGCCAAATACCTTACCAAATAAAATATGAAAAAGAAGGTTTCCAAAATATTCTAGAATCGATAAAATCATCTTCAGATGAACATCTAAATGGTAGTAAAATTAAATTAACCCCTATAAATTCTCTTTATAAAGTGGGCAATGATTTAGCAAAAACACTAAATATTAAAAAAATATTATTTGACCTAGACCAATCCAATATTCGTGAAGATGCTGCCAAAGAGTTAATGAAAATTCTAAAAGTCATGCACGAACAACCCACTATGCAAATCGATATTCGTTCTCATACCGACAGTCGTGAGACTAATACTTACAATTTGAAATTATCCAATAGAAGAGCGAAATCAACTTTAGAATGGTTAGTTAAAAACGGAATTGATCGGGATAGATTAACCGCAACTGGATTTGGAGAAAGCCAATTAAATAATGATTGCACTGATTTAATACCATGCACTGAGGAGCAACATCAAGAAAACAGACGTAGTGAATTTATTATTTTGGCGCTGTAGTTAGGGCGATAATCGATCTGTTTTCCAAGAAAAATCATCCTGTAGTTGGTACCGAATTCGGTCATGCAAACGATTAGGCCTGCCTTGCCAAAATTCGACTTCTACTGGTTTTATGAGAAACCCACCCCAATTTGAAGGACGTTTAATTTCTTTACCGTCAAAAACTTGCTCTAGCTCTTTTAATGCAACTTCTAATATTGTTCGTGAAGCAATCACGTCACTCTGATTAGAAACAATAGCGCCTAACTTACTTCCTTCTGGTCTTGAATTAAAGTAATTGTCAGAAACTAAGTCCGTAGTTTTCTCAGCAATACCTTTAATAATCACTTGTCTTTCAAGTGAATGCCAAAAAAAAGAAAGACAACAATTTGGATTACTGATTAGGGCCTTTCCTTTTTCAGAATTATAATTGGTATAAAAAATAAATCCTTCATGAGTGTATTGTTTAAGTAGAACCACTCTAGATTTTGGAAATCCGTCCAAACCAATTGTTGCAATAGTCACGGCATTGACCTCCTCGATTCCCCCAAAATCTTTAATTTCATGAAACCAATTATGAAATAAATTAATTGGATCTCCTGGAATAGCTGATTCCAAAAGTTCTTTTTTATCGTAGGACTTTCTATAATTACCTAAATCTTCCATTATTTACTTCTTTAATTAAAACTCAAAAAATTTACCGTCATCAGATAATGCTACCTCTGAAAAAATTGTTTCTGCTTCATCTTTAAAAAGTGAAATGTTTTCGTATCGTGTAGAATAATGCCCTAAAACTAATAGTTTTACATCCGCTTTTAGTGCAATTCTCGCAGCATCTTTTGCGGTAGAATGCATCGTTTTTTTTGATAATTCTACTTCAGTTTCCAAAAATGTTGATTCATGATACAATGCATCTACCCCGTTTATTATTGGAATTATTGACTCATCATAAAGAGTATCCGAACAAAAAGCATAACTTTTGGGTGGTAATGGATCAAACGTTAAGTCCTTATTCTCAATAATTCGTCCGTCGTCTAAGGTAATGTTTTTTCCGTTTTTTATTTTTTGGTAATAACATTGATCAATTTCATAATTTTGAACTGCATCTTTGTTTAATTTTCTATCTCCAATTTTTTCAACAAACAAAAATCCATTAGTGTACACGCGATGTTTTAATGGGATTGTTTTCACAATTACCTTTTCATCTTCAAAAACCACTTCGCTATTAACATTGGTCAACTCATGAAAAAACAAATTAAAATTTGGCCAAGAATTCGATAATTTTAATTGAAGTTTAATTATTTCTTTAATCCCGGCTGGACCATAAATATGTAAATCGGTGGTTCTATTCAGCAGCATGAACGTTGACACAAGACCTACTAAACCAAAAAAATGATCACCATGTAAATGGGAAATAAAAATATGATTAATTTTTGAAAACTTAATTTTATTTTTACGCAGTTGGACTTGTGTTCCTTCGCCGCAATCAATTAGGAATAATCTATTTTTAATATCCAATACTTGAGCCGTTGGATTAGTAAACGTTCTGGGAGTTGCAGCATAGCAACCAAGTATGGTTAGATTCAATTTGTTTTTTTATTAATTTTCAATTATTTATGGAATGTCTTTCATTAGTTAATTAACGTAATAATTTACTAAATGTTAAAACCCCAAATCTCGTTCAATTTCTTCCATTTCGATAATATCGTGGGCTTCTAAAACTGAAGGTACTACAATTAAAGATTTTGGAACTGCGTTAAAATCGATATTTTCAGCCACAATTACTAGTGATTTTTTTCCTTTTTTATGAATTTTGGACAATTCAGAAAAAGATTTTATTGTGGCGATTGTAATTGTTTTGTCGTGAGTCAAGTCCAAAATTAAATTCTGATGTTTAAAACTCTCGTGCTGAATAGTTACTTTTTCTAAAAATGCACTTCCAACTCCTTGAGTATCTTTAATAATTGTCGTGTGTCCCTTTACCTCTACTTTCATGGAGATTAATATTTATTTAATTTTAGAGGCTAATAAGTAAATTATAGCCATTCGGATAGCAACACCATTTTCTACTTGATCTAAAATTACCGATTGACTTGAATCGGCTACATCGGAAGTAATTTCAACACCTCTATTAATTGGACCTGGATGCATAATGACAATTTCTTTATTCAAGGAATCTAAGAGTGCTTTATCAACTCCATATTGTTGAGAATACTCTCTAGTTGACGGAAAATAATTCACGTCCATTCGTTCGTTTTGTACCCTTAACATATTAGCCACATCACACCATTCTAATGCGTTACGTAAGTTAGGCTCTACAATTACTCCAAGAGATTCAATGTGCTTTGGTATTAATGTTTTTGGTCCGCAAACACTAACTTCAGCACCTTGAAGTTGA
>JBIHZQ010000142.1:0-3398 GCA_044231345.1 Flavobacterium sp. | reverse complement strand
GGCAACCCAGATAATTGGTAAACTAACATTTGTTGCACCACCACAATATGTCCAATATTCCAAATGATATTATTGCTGAATCCTTCTGGAATTGCATTTAATTGACCTAACGTGTATTCTTGTAAGAGTTGTGATAGTATTTTTCTGCTGGAACGGGTAATGTCAAAAGCTTGGTGCATTTTCTATTTTTTGATAAAAATAAGCAATTTACCATACAAATGGATTTTCTTTGCAGTAAGAAATTAAGAATTATGACAAATAAACTATTTTATCTCGCTTCTTGCGACACCTGCCGGAAAATAATTAAGGCGTTACCGAAAAGCGCCAATTTGGTTTTTAGAGACATCAAGCAAGACCCAATCACGGAAGAAGAATTGAACGAAATGCATGAGCTTTCAGGAAGTTACGAAGCCCTTTTTAGCAAAAAAGCACAACTCTATAAATCGATGGATTTGAAAAATAAAACCCTAACCGAAGCTGATTTCAAAAACTATATTTTGGAACATTATACTTTTTTGAGTCGGCCCGTATTTATAATTAATAACCGGATTTTCATTGGCAACAGCCAGCCCGTTACCTTACAAGTTATGAAAGCGTTGTCCTAATTCGGGAAACATCAACTCCTAATTTTTACTTATCTTTGGCTACTTATTCAACAATATGATACAATCAATGACTGGTTTTGGCAAAGCAACAATGCAATTGCCAACCAAAAAAATTACCGTAGAAGTAAAATCCTTGAACAGCAAAGGGCTGGATTTAAATGTCAGAATGCCTTCGGTGTATAGAGAAATGGAATTGGGTTTGCGTACCCAAATTGCTACTGCGTTAGAACGTGGAAAAATTGATTTTTCTATTTTTATTGAAAGCACTTCTGAACAAACGTCCACCAAGGTAAATGTGCCAATTGTTCAAGAATATATGAATCAATTAAAGGCGGTTTATGCTCTTGCTGAAGAAACTGAATTGATGAAAATGGCCATCAGAATGCCCGATGCCTTAAAAACAGAACGCGACGAGATAGACGAAAATGATTGGGCCACGATACAAATGGCGGTCAACGAAAGTTTGACAAATATTTTGGGTTTCCGAAAAGACGAAGGTCAATCGTTAGAAAAAGAATTTCAATTGCGAATTGCCAACATTCGCGACTATATGAACCAAGCTTTAGCCTTAGATTCCGATCGTGTTCAGGCAATTAAAGACCGTTTGCAAACGGCTATTTCAGAGTTGAAAGTGGCGGTAGACGAAAACCGTTTTGAACAAGAATTGATTTATTATTTAGAAAAACTGGACATTACCGAAGAAAAAGTACGATTGACCAATCACTTGGATTATTTCTTGGAAACCATAAAAGGAACCGAGGCAAATGGTAGAAAGTTAGGTTTTATTACTCAAGAAATGGGTCGCGAGATCAACACGATGGGTTCAAAAGCCAATCATGCTGCCATGCAAAAATTAGTGGTAATGATGAAAGATGAGTTGGAAAAAATAAAAGAGCAAGTGTTGAATGTTTTGTAATTAGTGAATAGTGATTAGTCAAAAGTGATTAGAAAATTGAATGTGAAAAGTATTTTTGATGCCAAGACATTCGTAACGAATATATCATGAATAAAGGAAAATTAATAGTATTCTCAGCTCCTTCAGGATCAGGAAAAACAACCATTGTTAGGTATTTATTAGAAAAAAAGGACTTGAACTTGGAGTTTTCTGTATCTTGTACCACCCGAGCGCCTCGTGGCGAAGAGGTTCACAGCAAAGATTATTATTTTATCTCTTTAGAGGAATTTAAAAAACACATTAAATCGGAAGATTTTGTGGAATGGGAAGAGGTCTATCGCGATAATTTTTATGGCACGTTAAAAAGTGAAGTGGAACGCATTTGGGCTAAAGGGAAAAACGTAATTTTCGATATTGATGTGGCGGGCGGATTGCGAATAAAGTCTAAATTTCCTCAGGAGACCTTAGCCGTATTTGTAAAGCCCCCAAGCATCGACGAATTGAAAATTAGACTGAAAAAACGTTCCACTGAAAGCGATGACAAAATCAACATGCGCATTGCGAAAGCCTCCGTTGAATTGGCTACAGCCCCACAATTTGATACGATAATAAAAAATTACGACTTAGACGTTGCTAAAGAAGAAGCGTATCAGTTAGTTAAGGAGTTTGTGGGCAGTGTATAGTAAGTAATCACTAATTTAACAAGTAACTAATCACAACACGCTAAAAATGAAAATCGGACTGTACTTTGGAACCTTCAACCCCATTCACATTGGCCATTTAATTATTGCCAATCATTTTGCGGAGTTTTCTGATTTGGATCAGGTTTGGATGGTGGTTACGCCTCATAATCCTCATAAAAAGAAAGAAACCTTATTGGATGATTATCTTCGTTTAGAGCTGGTAAGACTGGCCACCGAGGACTACCCGAAAATAAAACCATGCAACATTGAGTTTAAATTAGCACAACCAAATTATACGGTAAATACCTTGGCACATCTTCAGGAAGAGCATCCTAACCATGAATTTTCCCTGATTATGGGAGAAGACAATTTGGACTCCCTACCTAAATGGAAAAACCATGAAGTAATTATTCAAAATCATGCAGTTTATGTATATCCTAGAATAGCGCACCTACAAAAAAAAGAAGCTTCCTTGGGTTTAAAATCACACCCGAATATTCATTTTGTGGAGGCACCCATCTTAGAGATTTCGGCGACATTTATTAGAGAAAGCATCAAAAACAAAAAAAACATACACCCTTTATTGCCCGAAAAAGTATGGGCCTACATTGATCATAATAATTTATACAAAAAATAAATCAACATGTTAAACTTCGAATTATACAATCCGACTACTTATGTTTTTGGTAAAGGAGAAATAGCAAAACTTCCCACTTTGATTCCTAAAAACGCTAAAGTTCTATTGGCCTATGGCGGTGGAAGCATTTTCAAAAATGGCATCTACGATCAAGTCATTGAGGCATTAAAAGAATATGAAATTGAAGAGTTTGGCGGAATTGAAGCCAACCCGCATTTTGAAACTTTGATGAAGGCAGTGGCACTAATTAAAGAAAAAAACATCGATTTTATTTTGGCTGTAGGCGGTGGAAGCGTCATTGATGGCGTAAAATTCATTTCGGGAGCCGTTCATTATGAAGGTGATCCAATTGAAATATTGAAAAAACGTTTTCTTTTTAAAGTTGGCGCCCCCGTTATTCCTTTTGGCACCGTTTTGACCTTGCCTGCCACTGGAAGCGAAATGAACTCTGGAGCTGTAATCACTATTGAAGCTACTCAAGAAAAATTAACCCTTGGCGGAAGTGCTTTATTCCCAAAATTCTCTGTTTGCGACCCCACCGTAATTGTTTCTTTACCAAAAAGACAATTACAAAATGG
>JBIHZQ010000014.1:0-31320 GCA_044231345.1 Flavobacterium sp. | reverse complement strand
ATCAAACTCGATATGGAGCCAGGAGAAAGATACATCAGCAGAGTGCGATCTAATCACGCTCAAGCCATTCAAGATGTGTTTTCACAAATCAACGGAAGAATCAATGACGAGCTGGCTTCAAATCCAGAATATGTAGATAATGTGGCGCTTCAAAAGAAAAAAATACCCTATTTAGGGGAAGTGTTCTTGGGGCATGTTCGGTATGGAACTTTTGGTAAAAACAGCATCGAAAGTGTTCATCCATTTTTACGTCAAAATAATTGGATGCATCGGAACTTAATTGTAGCCGGAAATTTCAATATGACCAATGTTAAAGAGCTTTTTGATAGCTTGGTCGAATTAGGACAACACCCAAAAGAAATGGCCGATACCGTAACTATCATGGAAAAAATAGGCCATTTTCTAGATGATGAGGTCACCGATTTGTACCAAGAATGTAAAAATAACGGACTCTCAAAAAGGGAAGCCTCACCCGTAATTGCTGAAAAACTAGAAATTGCCAAAATACTTCGTCGTGCTTCAAAAGGATGGGACGGCGGTTATGCAATGGCAGGACTTTTAGGACACGGAGATGCATTTGTTTTTAGAGATCCAGCCGGAATCCGTCCCGCCTATTTTTATCAAGATGATGAAATTGTAGTGGTGGCGTCCGAGCGACCTGTAATCCAAACGGTATTCAATGTAAATTTTGAAAATGTCCAAGAATTACAACCCGGAAGTGCCTTGATTATTAAGAAAAACGGAACAATTACGGAAGAAGAAATCATTCCGCCTTCCTTAAAGAAAGCATGTTCCTTTGAACGAATTTATTTCTCTAGAGGCAGCGATGCCGAAATTTATCAAGAACGTAAAAATCTAGGAAGATTAATTTTACCTGCGGTATTGGACGCAATAAATAGCGATACCGACAACACCGTTTTTTCGTATATTCCAAATACTGCCGAAACCTCCTTTTATGGCATGGTAGAAGCCGCTCAAGATTTTTTGAATCAGAGAAAAAATAATTACATCCTACAAAATAAAGACACCCTAACCGCCCAAACTCTCGAAGAGTTACTCAAGGTGAAAATACGTACAGAAAAAGTTGCCATAAAGGATGCAAAACTCAGAACTTTTATTACCGAAGACAGCAGCCGTAATGATTTAGTGGCTCACGTGTATGATGTTACTTATGGAGTGATAAAACCAACGGATAATTTAGTCATTATTGACGACAGTATCGTGCGCGGAACCACCCTAAAAATGAGTATTATCAAAATGATGGATCGATTGAAACCCAAACGAATTGTCGTAGTCTCTTCAGCACCACAAATTCGCTATCCCGATTGCTACGGAATCGATATGGCAAAACTAGAAGGGCTTATTGCATTTCAAGCCACCTTACAACTGCTAAAAGAAACTAATCAATATGCCATAGTGGACGAAGTTTATAAAAAATGCAAAGCCCAGGAAAATCGTTTAGACAGCGAAGTGGTTAATTATGTAAACGAAATTTACGCTCCTTTTTCGGTTCAAGAAATTTCAGATAAAATTGCGTTAATGCTAACGGACTCAACGGTAACAGCAGAAGTAAAGATTATCTTTCAAACCGTTGAAAACTTGCATATTGCGTGTCCTAAAAATTTAGGCGATTGGTATTTTACAGGAGAATATCCAACGCCAGGTGGAAACCGAGTGGTCAATCGGGCTTTTATGAATTTCTATGAAGGAAAAGACGCAAGGGCCTACTAAAAAATAAGAAAAGTAACACATTAACGAGTTTATTTACCATTCATCTAAAATAATTGGCTAGAGGATACAATCGATATAGATTTGTATCACCATAGTATTAGTAGGTTAAGTTTATGGTAGATTTGGGGCAAAAAGGGCGGAGGTAACACTCCGCCCTTTTTATTTTTTTCATATAAAAAAAGAGAAAAAACCGAAGTCTTTTCTCTTTAAATAGTCTAAAAATCCTAGATTTATTTTTCTATCGCAAAACGTCTGGCCACTTCCACCCAATTGATTACGTTGAAAAAAGCATCTACATAATCCGGTCTTCTATTTTGATAATGCAGGTAATAAGCATGTTCCCAAACGTCCATTCCTAAAATTGGAGTTCCGCCACAACCAACGCCTGGCATCAAAGTGTTGTCTTGATTTGGGGTGGAACAAACGTCTAATTTTCCGCCTTTTTGAACACACAACCAAGCCCATCCAGAACCAAATTGGGTTAACCCCGCCTTGCTAAACTTCGCTTTGAACTCTTCAAAAGACCCAAAAGCAGCCTCAATAGCCACTAATAAATCTCCCGTTGGAAGTCCGCCACCATTAGGCGACATCACCATCCAATATAAATTATGATTGTAAAAACCACCGCCGTTATTTCGAACCGCCGCGTTTTTTAGATCCAAATTAATCAAAATGTTCTCAATGGTTTTTCCTTCCATATCAGTACCAGCAATTGCAGCATTCAAATTCGTGATATAGGCATTGTGGTGTTTGGTATGATGAATTTCCATCGTACGGGCGTCAATATAAGGTTCCAAAGCGGCATACGCATAAGGTAACTGAGGTAATTCAAATGCCATAATTATTTAGATTTAATGATTGATAAATATTTTATTCAAAATTAAACAATTAACTTTGGAATTGAAAATTCTATTTCATTATAGTTTTATTATATAAATTGATAGTGCAATCGTGATTACTAGGAACGCGGTAAACAAGGTTCAATAAACACCTATGAAAATATAAAATAAGCGAAGTAATCAGGAGCTATTTCCTGCTGTCATTCCAAATCTCGCCCAAAAAATGGCGAGGATTTTCCCTTCCATCAGGGCTAGGGCATTCTAGGAATAATGATAATTTGGTTTCAAATCCTAACAGGATTAAATAACAACATAACAACATGCAACGACCATCTTTCTCTATTTACGACGCATCAGCAGGATCCGGAAAAACCTATGCGCTAGTCAAAGAATACCTAAAAATTATTCTTACCGCCACTAAAAATGATGCCTATAAAAACATACTCGCCATTACCTTTACCAATAAAGCGGTTCACGAAATGAAAAGCAGAATTGTAGGAAGTTTGTCAGAATTTGCCAAAGACGATCCAAATTCAAAAGCGGCGAATTTAATGCTAGATTTAGTAACGGGGAAACGAAAAGAAAATAATCCAGACGAATGGGCTGAAGAACCCATTGGACTTTCTCTGAATCAAATCAAGGCCAAGTCTCAGCAAATAATCAAGCACATCATTCATAATTATGCGGCGTTTGATATTTCTACCATCGATAAATTCACCCACAAAGTGATTCGTGCTTTTGCCCACGATTTAAACTTGCCCATGACTTTTGAGGTTACTCTTGAAACGGAAAACCTATTGATTGAAGCCGTTGATGCACTAATCGCAAAAGCTGGAGAAGACCAGATTCTAACAAAACTACTGGTTGATTTTGCGATGGAGAAAACCGATGAAGACAAAAGTTGGGACATTTCACGCGAAATACTTATGGTCGGCAAACTAACAATGAATGAAAATAATCGTGAGGAAATAAGTCACTTCAAGAATAAAACAATTTCAGAATTTGTAACCATAAAAAATAGAATAATCGACATCAGAAATGAGTTGGAACAAGTTACAGTTACTTTAGCAAACGACATTTTTGTTAGTTTTGAAAAAAACGCAATTGATGTTTCTTCTTTTTCAGCAGGGCATTTTCCAAACCACATAGCCACTATTCAAAAAAAGAAATTTAATCCAGGCAATAAAAAATACTACGAAAGTACCGACGTAAGAATAAATAAAGCAGCAAAAGATAGAGAAACCATTGAAGCAATTCTTCCTGAATTATTGGATCTATTGAATAGCGCATATGCCATTTTTGAACGAATTGCATTTTATAATGCAGTTTTGAAAAACAGCACGCCGCTATCGTTACTAAATACGGTAAGTAACGAATTGGAATCCATCCAAAAAGAAAAAAACATCCTCTCCATTTCTGAGTTTAATGCGATAATTCATCGCGAAATACAAAACCAACCAGCTCCATTTATTTATGAACGATTAGGAGAACGCTACCGTCACTTTTTTATTGATGAATTTCAGGACACCTCTGAAATGCAATGGCAAAATCTGATACCGTTAATTGACAATGCACTCTCTGGAGAAGTAGATGGCGAAAAAGGAACCCTTTTAATAGTAGGCGATCCTAAACAGTCAATTTACCGATGGCGAGGTGGTAAGGCAGAGCAGTTTATCGAATTGAGTAAAGACGAAAATCCGTTTAAAAACCCAGATAAAGTGGGAGTTACTTTAGATACAAATTATCGCAGTTACTCTCAAATAATTGATTTTAACAATACGTTTTTTAAACTAATGTCAGCCGAATTTGAGAGAGAAGAATATAAAAATCTATACGAAAACCATAGTTTTCAAAAATACAATTCCAAAACTGGCGGGCTGGTGTCCCTATCGTTTATTCCACAATTAGAAAAATCAGAAGAGGGAGTGGATGCCGCAAAAGAAAAATCAGTTGCTTACGTCAAAGCGACTTTAGCGACCATTCATGAAATCATTCAACAAGGATTTGATTATAAAGACATTGCGATTTTGACCCGAAAAAGAAGTCAGGGAATTGCCATAGCCACCTACCTTACCGAGCAAAACATTCCTATTTTGTCTTCAGAAACGTTACTGATTCAAAACGCAATGGAGGTTCGGTTTATCATTCATTTACTCACGTATCTAAACAATAGTAAAGACGACGAATCAAAAGCCTATTTTTTGCAATATGTAGCAGAAAACTGTCAGGACTTGTTGGAAACGCATGACTTTATTTCACAAGGAATGCTCAAAACAGAAGAACATCAATTTGAAAAATGGCTGGCAGGATTCGGAATTACGATGTCTTTTGAAAATAGCAAAAAAAAATCTTTATACGAATTGGTTGAGATTATTATTTCAAAATTCAGTCCTAAAACCGCTAGCGCATCTACTGATAATCAAAGTGGAGCGTATGTTCAGTATTTTTTAGATATTGTTTTAGAACGTGACATGAAAAGTCAAGCAGGAATTTCAGACTTCTTATCGTATTGGAACACGAATGCATCAAAATTTAGCATTCCCTCGCCAGAAGGAAAAAACGCAGTCCGAATTCTAACAATTCACAAATCAAAAGGATTGGAATTTCCAGTGGTAATTATGCCGTTTGCGGAAGAAGATTATTCGAAGAAAATAAAAGATAAATTATGGATTCCAGTTGATGAAACTATTTTTGGATTGCCAAAAGTGTTAATCGATAATACCAATGCGGTTGCTGATTTTGGAGAGGCAGCGGCTGGGGTTTTTGCAGAAAAAAAGCAGGAAGAACTATTAGACAACATCAATATTTTGTATGTGGCACTCACTCGAGCCGAAGAACAATTACACATCATTTCGCGATTAGTAGAACCCAATAAAGAAGGAGTTTATCCAAATGATATGGCTAGTTATTTTATCAAATATTTAATCGAATGCCAATCATTTGATCCCAATCAAAGCAATTATAAATTTGGCAATGCCGCTAGATTATCCGTTAGAAAAGAAGAAAAAGATACCAACCAAGTTATTGAAAATGTTCAAGGAGCTAGAAATTTAAACACTATAAAAATAGCCCAAAAAGAAGCGATGATGTGGGGTACGGTTCAGCAAGAAGCAATTGCCTATGGAAATACTATCCACGAAATTTTGTCGATGGTTTACTATCCTTCTGATATTGATTTTGCATTAGCAAATGCAATCGAAAAGGGGTTAATAACCGAAAAGCAAAAAGCGATTGTTTGTAAAACTTTAAATGAAATTGTTGACCACCCTGAATTAACGTATTGTTTTTCAAGCGAAAATAAAGTATTAAATGAGCAAACAATTATTCAAAAAGAAGGAACTGTAAGTAAGCCAGATCGAATGGTTTTCGGAAAAAATAAAGAAGTGTTTTTGATAGATTATAAAACTGGAGAACACCAATCAAAATACCAAAATCAACTAGAAAATTACCAAAAAGCGATAGAACAAATGGGTTATCAAGTAGTAAAAAAAACATTGGTATATATAGGAGAACGAATCAATGTAGTAAATTTGTAAAAAATAATGTGAACTATTTCAATTAATAACACAAAAAATAAAATGTACGGAAAAATAAAAGAGTTCCTAAAAAGCGAACTACAAACGATAGAAGAAAATGGTATTTATAAAACAGAAAGAATCATCACTTCTCCTCAAGGTGCTGAAATCACTATTGCTTCAGGAGAAACTGTATTGAATTTTTGTTCCAACAACTATTTAGGTTTGTCTTCTCACCCTGAAGTGATTCAAGCCGCAAAAGACACCTTGGATTCTCATGGTTTTGGAATGTCATCAGTACGATTTATCTGTGGGACTCAAGATATTCATAAAACGTTAGAACAGAAAATCGCCGATTTTTACGGTACAGAAGACACCATTTTATATGCTGCGGCCTTTGATGCAAACGGAGGGATTTTTGAACCGCTATTGAATGAAAAAGACGCAATTATTTCTGACAGTTTGAATCATGCGTCTATTATTGACGGAGTTCGATTGTGTAAAGCAGCACGTTACCGCTATGAAAACAGCAATATGGACGATTTAGAGCAGCAATTGAAAGCGGCAAACGCTGTTGGAACACGGTTTAAGTTAATTGTAACCGATGGAGTATTTTCTATGGACGGAGTAGTAGCGCCATTAGATAAAATATGTGACTTGGCAGATCAATACGATGCATTAGTTATGGTAGATGAGTGTCATGCGGCGGGATTTATTGGCGCCACAGGAAAAGGAACGTTAGAAGCAAAAGGAGTAATGGGAAGGGTAGATATTATTACTGGAACACTAGGAAAGGCTCTTGGAGGAGCTATGGGGGGTTACACGACCGCAAAAAAAGAAATTATCGAAATCCTTCGTCAACGGTCAAGACCTTATTTATTTTCTAATTCTCTAGCTCCTGCCATTGTTGGGGCTTCAATAAAAGTTTTCGAACTTTTAGAAAAAGATACCCTACTAAGAGATCAATTAGAATGGAATACTAATTATTTTAAAAGTGGCATGAAAAAAGCAGGGTTTGATATCATCGATGGAGATTCTGCAATAGTTCCCGTGATGCTTTATGACGCAAAATTGGCACAACAAATGGCGAATGAATTATTAATAAAGGGGATCTATGTGATTGGTTTTTTCTTCCCAGTTGTTCCAAAAGATAAGGCGAGAATTAGAGTTCAGCTTTCCGCAGCACATACAAAAGAGCATTTAGATAAGGCAATAGATGCATTTCAACAGGTCGGAATTGCATTAAATGTGATATAATTCAGCTATTTAGCTTTTTTTTTAACATTTCGTTTTGTAGTTAAATAATTACACATTACTTTTGTAGCATTAAAAATTTGTAATTAAACAAAATTAAGTATGAAACATCTTAACAAATTATTTGCTGTTATGATATTGGTTGTTGGTCTTAGCACTCAAGCACAAGACAAAAACAACGTATGGTCATTATCATTTGGAGCATCAGCTGTAGACACAAAAGTAAGTGCTGCATCTAGTATTAAAGATCAATTTTCTGAGTATTTTAACGGTAATGATCACTGGAACATTCTTCCTTCTGTATCATTTATTAACGTATCAAAATACGTAGGAAATAATTTTTCTTTTGGAGTTACAGGTTCTATTAGCAAAATCAAAAATTTTGTACATCCAAGAGTTTATCCATCTCAAGATTATATGGTTACTAATCCTGGAGATTTATCTTATTATGGAGTTGATGCTGTAATCAAATATAGTTTCATGAGCCTTTTGAAATCTAAAACTATTGAGCCTTCTGCTACAATTGGTGGAGGATACACTTTTATGGGTAATGCAAGCGCAGGAACTATAAATGGGGGTCTTGGTTTGACTTACTGGGTTTCAGAGCAAGTAGGTATTTCTTACCAAACAGCCTACAAACATTCATTTGATGATTCTAGAACTCCTGATTATGATGTTGCTTCTCACAGCCAACATTTTTTTGGTATTACTTTTAAATTTGGAGGTAAAGATACCGATAGTGATGGAATTTATGACCAAGAAGATGCTTGTCCAGAAGTTGCAGGTTTAAAACAATTCAAAGGTTGTCCTGATACTGACGGAGACGGAATTATTGACGGAAACGACGCTTGCCCAGATGCATTTGGTTTAGCTACTTTAAATGGTTGTCCTGATACTGACGGAGATGGAGTTGCTGATAAAGACGACTCTTGCCCAGAAGTTGCTGGATTAAAAGAATTACAAGGATGTCCTGATACTGATGCTGACGGACTTACTGATGCAAAAGACAAATGTCCAACAGTAAAAGGTCCAAGAGATAACGCAGGTTGTCCATGGCCAGATACCGATGGAGACAGTGTATTAGATAAAGATGATAAATGTCCTACTGTTAAAGGTACAGTTGCTAATAATGGTTGTCCAGAAGTTTCTGAAGAATCTATGAAGCAATTAGGAGATTACGCTAAAACAATATTGTTTAACACAGGTAAATCTTCTTTCCAAAAACAAACATTGCCAATCTTAAAGTCAATTGCGGCCATATTAGTTCAGTACCCAACTGCTAAATTCAGCCTTGAAGGACATACAGATTCAACTGGAAATGATGTGATTAATCAATCGTTATCTGAAAACAGAGCAAATGCTGTAAAAAATTATTTAGTAGAAAACGGAATTGCTGCAGATAGATTATCAACCGCTGGTTTTGGCGCTAAAAAGCCAATCGATTCAAATGCTACTGAAAAAGGAAGAACAAATAATAGAAGAGTAGAAGTTAAATTAGTAAAATAATTTTTTTTCAAAATACTATACAAAACGCCTCGATATATCGAGGCGTTTTTTTATTTTTATAAAATGACAACTCCTACTTTTTTAGACCAAGTCGCACATACTCTTCTTACGGAATATTCATCTCAGTTTGAGGCTACAGTAGTGGTATTGCCCAACAAGAGAGCGAAGATTTTTTTGATTGAAGCACTCAAGAATCAATCTGAAAAAAATATTTTTTCGCCTAAAATAATAAGTATCGAAGAATTTATTCAAGAAGTTTCAGGGATTAGAGCAGTAGACGCCATCGAGTTGCTTTTTGAGTTTTATGAAGTTTACCTTTCAGTTACTGAAATAGCAAAGCAACAATCATTTGAACTTTTTGCCAATTGGGCGAAAACGGTCCTTCAGGACTTTAATGAAATAGACCGCTATCTTTTAGATCCAATTCACGTACTTTCCTATTTAAAGGACATTGAAGACATAAAAAAATGGGGAATAGAAGTCGAAAATAAAACTCAATTACTAGAAAATTATATTGATTTTTGGAAATTACTACCAAATTATTATCAATCCTTATACGATCATTTATTAGCAAAAGGGATAGGATATCAAGGGTTAATCTATCGAGAAGCCGTCAGAAATAGCAGTCATTTTTCAACCGCTACCAAAGAAAAAAAATACCTATTTGCAGGGTTTAACGCCCTTAATGCCGCAGAAGAACAACTTATCCAACATTTACTATCTTCCGACCAGGCGAAAGTGCTGTGGGATATTGACCAAGTTTTTCTCAATGATTCATACCATGATGCGGGTTTATTCATACGCCGATTTAAAAGTAGTTGGAATTACTATAAATCAAATTCATTTGACTGGATAACAAACGATTTCTCGTCAACAAAAAATATTCAAATAATCGGAACGCCAAAAACAATTGGTCAAGCCAAAATCGCAGGAAAAATAATTGAAACGATCCTCTTTGATCATCCGAATCAAAAATTAGATAAAGTCGCAATTGTTCTTGGAGATGAAAATAATTTAGTTCCTTTGTTATACTCCCTTCCAGAAACTACAGGGGCTCTAAATATTACAATGGGATATTCAAGTAAAAATAACCCTGCGCAAATTCTGCTTTCTAAGCTATTCAAGATGCACACCAATGCATTGTCTAGAAATAGTAAAAGTTATGTCTTTTATTATAAAGAAGTTATAGAGGTGATTTCTCATCCGCTAATAGCGCCCTATGCAAATGGAAATGAACTTTTAGACAGAATCAAGAATTATAACTATACGTTTATAACGCATCAGAAAATTTTGGAATTAAATCCTAATCCAAATGAGTTATTTAGCTTACTTTTTACTAAATGGGAAAATGGATCGATTGCGGTTTTAGAGTCTATTTCTGAGTTATTACACACAATAAAAAATAATTTAAATGCGGGAAGTGAAGAAGAAAAAATTGCAAAAGCATTTGTTTTTTCTTTATATAAAGTAATCAACAAATTATCGAGTTACTATTCTAAGCACACACATATTGATAAAATAGAAACACTATTTGCAATTTATAAACAAGTAATTGATTTAGCTGAAGTGTCTTTTGAAGGCGAGCCATTAAATGGATTGCAAATTATGGGAGTTTTAGAAAGTCGGGTATTAGATTTTGATACCGTAATTATTACCTCCATGAATGAAGGTAAATTCCCTGCTGGAAAATCACAAAATTCATTTATTCCGTATGATGTAAAACGGGAGTTAGGATTGCCGACTTTTAAGGAAAAAGATGCTATTTATACCTATCATTTCTACCATTTGTTGCAACGAGCAAAAAACATATACTTACTTTACAATACTGATAGTGAAGGATTAGACGCGGGAGAAAAAAGCCGATTTATCACTCAATTAGAAGTAGAAAAACAATTAAATCACACCCTAACGCATGAAATTTACCATGCGTCATTACCTGAAGTAGCCAATAAATTAATTAGTATTCCTAAATCAGAAGCGGTACAATTGCGATTAAAAGAGATTGCACTCTCTGGATTTTCTCCATCGGCGTTGACCAGTTATATCCGAAATCCAATACAGTTTTATTTTCAAAAGATTTTGCGATTAAAAGAAGTAGATGAGGTCGAAGAAAACATCGCAGTAAACACTTTAGGAACCATCATTCACGAAACTTTAAAAGCACTTTATGAGCCATTTATTGGTAAAATAGTAACTGAAATTAACATTGATTCTTGTATAAAAAAAATAGATACCGAAGTCTTACAGCAATTTAAGTTAGTCTATAAAGAAGGAGAAATTAAAAGAGGTAGAAACTTATTAGCTTTTGAAGTTGCCAAGCGAAATGTTTTCAATTTTTTGACATTTGAATTAAATAGCATCAAAAAGGGAGAAGTAATTAAGATAATTGCTTTAGAAAAAAAATACGAACGGATATTAGAACATCCTAATTTGCCTTTTCCGGTTAAAATTGGCGGTTCAGTTGACCGAATTGAAGAGAGGGATGGAGTCATCCGAATTATAGATTATAAAACAGGAAAGGTTGAAAAAGGAGACATGACCTTAAAATCTTGGCAAGGACTAACTGAGGAGGTAGCTAATGAAAAAATAATTCAAGTTTTGGCCTATTCCTTTATGTTTGAAAATTTAGCCGAAGGCAAACCTATTCAGGCAGGAATAATTTCTTTTAAAAACTTAAAATCTGGATTTTTGTCTTTCAATTTTAAAGACGGGAAAGAAAGCAATGATATAATTAACAAAGACCTATTAGAAAATTATACAGAACAGTTGGTGGTATTATTAAATGAAATTTTTGACGCAAACATTCCTTTTGTAGAAAAACTACCCTAATTCCATTTTATAATCAAAGTGTCAATAGTTAAAAGAGATTAAAAAAACGATTATATTTTTCTAATAAATTCTAAAAGTCCAATTGTTAATTCACGCTCATTTTCAATAGGACTCATGTGTCCATCAGGAAACGACAATAAGGCTACCGTAGTAGTATTTATTTGAAATTTAGTTTCTTCAAAATCTAAAACAGGATCTTTTTCTCCAAGAATAAGTAATTTTGGAACCGCAATATCTTTTAAAATAAACGTACGGTCTTTCCTTATTTTCATTCCTTCCAATGAAGCAACAATTCCTTGAAGTGGTGTTTTCAAGGCTTCTATTTTTACTTTTTCTATTACTGAATTTAGTTTTTCGCGGTTGTCTTCACTAAATAAATTTGCAATCGACATTCGAATAAAATTTCCATAATTTTGTTTTACAGCTACAATCGCTCGATCCCGATTTTTTTTTCGCTCAGCACCGTCTGCCTTAGCGGTAGAGTTTACCAATACCAACCCTTTTATGCCATTTGGAAATAATTCGGCGAAAGCCAAAGCCACATAACCTCCCATCGAGTGGCCTATAAAAACCGATTTCCGAATCCGTAAATGCTTCAAAACCGATTGAACTACTTCAGCATTTTCTTCCATAGAATGAACATATCCCAAACATTCAGAATCTCCATGTCCCAATAAATCTATCGTAATCACCCGATTTTTCTTACTTAAAACCGGAATAAAAGTTTCCCACATTTTTTTGTTTTCCAAAAAGCCGTGAAGTAAAACCACAGCAGTTCCTTTCCCGGTATCGGAATAAGAAATGGTAGTGTTTTTGTAGCGGATAGTTTTCAAAAAGTGTCTTGTTTACTGTTTAAGGTTTAAAGTTTCAGAGGAGTGCGAGTTAATTTAAACCTTAAACTTTAAACAAAATTATGCATTCATTATCGTTTCAATTTCCTCGACTTCAATTGGAATATTTCGCATTAAGTTAAATGGTTCTCCTTTTTCTTGAACAATCACATTGTCTTCTAATCGAATTCCGAAACCTTCTGCTGGAATATAGATTCCTGGCTCAACGGTGAAAACCATATTGGCTTGCATTGGTTCGGTCAAAATACCATAATCATGCGTGTCTAAACCCATGTGGTGCGAAGTTCCGTGCATGAAATATTTTTTATAAGCCGGCCATTCTGGATTTTCGTTTTGTACATCGGCTTTGTCTAAAAGACCCAAACTAAGCAATTCTGAAGTCATGATTTTTCCAACTTCAATTTGATATTGTTTCCAAAGTGTTCCAGGAGTTAGCATTTTTGTAGCTTCATTTTTCACTTTTAAAACTGCATTATAAACCGCCTTTTGACGATCTGAAAAACGCCCAGATACGGGAATCATACGCGTCATATCGCTTGAATAATTGGCATATTCAGCTGCAACATCCAAAAGAATTAAGTCGCCCGATTTACATTGTTGATTGTTTTCGATATAATGTAATACATTCGCATTATTCCCAGAAGCAATAATCGGAGTATAGGCAAATCCTTTCGAGCGATTGCAAATAAATTCATGAATTAGCTCTGCTTCAACTTCGTATTCCATTACATTGGGCTTTACAAAAGACAACAACCTACGAAAACCTTTTTCGGTAATGTTGCAAGCGTTTTGTATTAAATCTAATTCTTCACTTTCCTTCACAGAACGAATGCGTTGCAGAATCGGATTGCTTTTTGCTACTGTATGCGCCGGATATTTCACTTTCCACCACTTTACAAATCGAGCTTCACGAGTTTCTGTCTCAACTGTTGCGCGATAATGTTCATTGGTATTGACATACATTGTTTCGGAATGCGTCATCATTTCGAATAAAATTTTCTCGAAATCGGTTAGCCAATACACCGTTTTTATTCCAGAAACTTCATAGGCGCGGTCTTTGGTGAGTTTTTCTCCTTCCCAAACTGCAATGTGTTCGCTGGTTTCTTTCAAGAAAAGCATTTCGCGTTGGTATTCATAGGGAGCGTCTGGGAAAAGCAGTAAAATACTTTCTTCTTGATCAACTCCGCTTAAATAAAAAATATCGCGGTGTTGTGCAAAAGGCAAAGTAGAATCGGCGGAAACCGGATAAATATCGTTCGAATTAAAAACAGCAACGCTTTTAGGCTTCATTTGAGCCGTAAATTTTGCGCGGTTTTTTATGAATAAATTGCGGTCAATTTGATGGTATTTCATAATAAGAATAAATTAGAATACAAATCTAATCAATCCATTTGTAATATCGCGCACCAATTAAGTGCGGAATTTCACGTTCTATTCGGTCTAAGACCCATTCATTTTTTGGAGATTGAACACTATTTTTTTGTTCTTTTTTATGTAGTTTTTCATACACATCAAAACTAATTTCAGCACTGTTTTCAAGGGTTTCAAATAGTTTTATTTTGGCTAATGCCAATTTCCAATCGGGTTGAATAGTCCCTTCAAAAACTTTCGATTTTGAACCACTTCCATAAGCAAGAAAGCCAAATTTCTTTCCTGAAACTTCTTTATTGGTGTCATAAAAATGAGCCAAAGTAGAAAGTAAACCCATAAAAATAGAACCCGTATATAAATTTCCAATCAACGACGAAGCCAATTCTGCAGATTGCAATTTTTGAGATACAAAGGTTTTATATTCGTCGGTTTTGCTAATTTCTTTTAACTTATTTTGATAATCTACGGCAGTGTCATTCTCAGAAATAACTGAATTTTCAGCGTCCAAAGCATAAATTTCTGATAACATTCGGCGCCCTTGAAAAGCATAAGGCAAATGCATGACAATACTTTCCCAAGAGGCATAAATGGTTTCGGAAGTTTGTTTTAATTTTTTAAACGAAAAATAAGCATTACGAGTTCGGTCCATATAACATTGGTTCGAATATTGGCCTTCAAAAACGGGTTGGTCTTTATGAATTTCAATTTTGGCCTCTAAATTATCAAACCAAGAATCGTTGTTGTTATTTCCTGTTATTTCCGATTTTGAAATGGAGCGATACGGTTTGAAAAAGTCAAAAACGCCTTTTGTACTGGTCGCCCAATAGTTTTCGAAAGCAATAATTTTCGGATTTGCCGCAATTAATAACGCTACTGCTCCCGCTCCTTGAGTGTATTCTCCAGTAGAGTTTAGATCGTATTTGGCAATATCACTCGTAACTACAATTGCTTTTTTTGTTGGATTTAAAGTTACATAATCGATACAGTTTTGCATCGCATCAACGCCGCCAATACAAGCAAAAGTAAAGTCGACTGCATCGCATTCCGACAGGGAATCTTCGCCAAATTTTTGCTCCATCAAATTTACTAAAAAAGAGGCAATGGGTTTAGAATTGTCAATAGCACTCTCGGTTCCTACATAAATTCGAGCAATTTCAGAAAGGTTGATTTTGTAGTCAAGAATCAATTTTGTCAGGGCATTGGCGCCAAAAACCACGGTATCTTGATGCACATCTGGTAAAGTCATTTTCAAAAGACCTAGCCCTTTTTCTAATTTTTCGGGTTCAATTTTTCTGGCATTGGCCAATTTTGCTATCGGCAAATGTATTTTGGCAACATCAAAAGCAATGGCGTCAATTCCTATTTTCATTTTGAAAATTTTAATGATTATTTAGACCGATAAAATTACAAATCTGACTCAGAACCGACTTGGTTTTAGTAAAATAAATTAGGGCAACTTATATTTTTATTAATTTTACTTAAATACGACATATTATATGGGAATTTAATAATTTTTTTTTCAATCCCGGCCATTAATAACTATTTTAGCAAGAAAATTAAATCAATGCAAAAACCAATAAAACTGTTTTTTACGATACTATTATTTTTCAGTTCACTAATTACCTTTTCGCAAGTCAAATTACCCTATCAGATTTTTGATAAAAATGGAAAAGTAGTTTCCTATCCTAAAGTAATAAAGCAATTAGAGAAATCCTCTATCGTGTTATTTGGTGAATACCATGATAATTCAATTATTCATTGGCTTCAATTAGAAATTACAAAAGAGCTGTCTTTAAAAAAGAGTTTAATTTTAGGAGCAGAAATGATTGAAGCAGATAATCAAAAACAATTGAATCAGTATTTGATAGGCGAAATAAATCAAAAAAAATTAGACAGTACTGCCAGACTTTGGCCTAATTACAAAACTGATTACAAGCCACTGGTTGATTTTGCGAAAGCAAATGCAATTCCGTTTATTGCCACCAATGTTCCAAGACGTTTTGCCAGTTTAGTTTTCAAACAAGGATATACAGCGTTGGATCAATTATCTGACCAAGAGAAGCTCTGGGTAGCAACTTTGCCCATTAATTATAATCCAATGTTGCCAGGATATGTCAAAATGGTGGAAGAAATGGGAGGTCATGGTGGTGAAAATTTACCCAAAGCACAAGCGGTAAAAGACGCAACGATGGCTCATTTTATTTTGCTAAATGGTAAAGAAGACAGTCTGTTTATTCACTTCAATGGAACGTATCACAGTGATAATTTTGATGGAATTTATTGGTATTTAAAACAAGCACAACCAAAAAAAGTAGTGCGAACGATTGCAACCGTTACTCAAGAAAATGTTGCCGTTTTAGAAAAAGAAAATTATTATAAAGCTGATTTTATTATTGTAGTAGATCAAGATGTCACTAAAACCTATTGATTTGTTTTACCTTTTTACTATAATTTTAAACCAGTTTTCACTATTCAAAGGGCTTTGCAAAGATTTTGTTACGGTAAACGGTAAACACTTTAAAATCATTATAAATTAGCAAGGGAATATTGTAATATTTTTTAATTAGCCTTATTTTTGCTTCACTTTTAAAACTATTTCAATCAACTATTATGGCAAAATCTGCACTTTTAAAGTCTTCAATCGGTAAAAAATATTGGATGGCTCTTACAGGTTTATTTTTATGCTTGTTTTTGGCAGGACATTTAGCTGGAAATCTTCAGTTAATTTTCAGTGATGCGTTGCATTTTAATCAATATGCATTATTCATGACTTCCAATCCAGCGGTAAAATTACTTTCTTATTTAACCTATATTTCGATACTGTTTCATGCGGTTGACGGAATTTTATTAACCATCCAAAATAAAAAAGCACGACCAATTGGATATGCCAAAACAAATCCCGGTGCCAATAGCAGTACTTCTTCGAGAAATATGGCTGTTTTAGGAACATTGATTTTGGTTTTCATTGTAACACACATGGTTAACTTTTGGGCAAAAATGCATTTCGATGATAAATTCCCATTACAAACAATTACCATTGAAGCACAAGGCCAAAAACAAGAGTTTTACTTGACTACTGATGGAGGTTATATTCCGGTTGCACAGGTTAATTCTACTGGTTTGGTAATAAAAAACAAAACAGAGTTTTTTGATTCTGTTGCTAACGTAAAAATGAAAGAAGGATACAAAGATTTACACAAAATTACCGTTGCTTTTTTTAAGGATCCTAAAACAGGCTTGATTGCAACATTGCTTTATGTTCTTGCTATGGCGGTGCTATCATTTCATTTGTTGCATGGATTTCAAAGCGCCTTTCAGTCGTTAGGATTAAATAATCCAAAATACACTCCCGGGATTAAACTCTTTGGAAGGATGTTTGCAATTGTGGTTCCATTGTTATTCGCAATTATTCCAACGTACATTCACTTTTTCTTAAAATAATTTTATACTGAACCATTTTCAGTACAAATTCTATACAATATGAAATTAGATTCAAAAATACCTGAAGGTCATATCTCAAAGAAATGGACCGATTATAAGGACCATTTAAAATTGGTCGCCCCAAACAATAGACCTAAAATAGACATTATTGTTGTTGGAACAGGTTTGGCAGGAGCATCAGCAGCGGCTTCACTTGGCGAAATGGGATATAATGTAAAAGCCTTTTGTTTTCAAGATTCTCCTCGTCGTGCGCACTCTATTGCTGCACAAGGCGGAATTAATGCAGCAAAAAATTATCAGAATGATGGTGATAGTACTTTCAGATTGTTTTATGACACCATTAAAGGGGGAGATTATAGAGCACGAGAAGCCAATGTTCACCGTCTAGCTGAAGTATCGTCTAATATTATTGACCAATGTGTGGCTCAAGGAGTTCCTTTTGCAAGAGACTACGGAGGATTATTAGACAACAGATCGTTTGGCGGAACACAAGTTCAACGTACTTTTTATGCAGCGGGACAAACAGGGCAACAATTATTATTAGGAGCCTATTCTGCTTTATCAAGACAAATTGGACAAGGACGAGTTGAAATGTTTGCCCGTCACGAAATGTTGGATTTAGTAAAAGTTGATGGAAAAGCTCGCGGAATCATTGCAAGAAATTTAGTTACAGGAGAGCTAGAAAGACATTCTGCTCATGCAGTTATTATTGCCTCAGGAGGTTATGGAAATGTTTATTTTCTCTCCACAAATGCTATGGGAAGTAATGTTACTGCTGGATGGAAAGTTCATAAGCAAGGAGCCTTATTTGCTAACCCGTGTTTTGTTCAAATTCACCCAACTTGTATTCCAGTTCACGGAACCAATCAGGCTAAACTAACCCTAATGTCAGAATCATTAAGAAATTCAGGACGTATTTGGGTGCCAAAGAAAAAAGAAGATGCCGCAGCAATTCGTGAAGGAAAGTTAAAACCAACTCAACTTTCAGAGGAAGATAGAGATTATTTCTTAGAACGTAAATATCCTGCTTTTGGAAATTTGGTGCCACGTGATGTCGCATCAAGAGCAGCAAAAGAACTCTGTGACCAAGGACTCGGAATAGAAGCAAATGATACTAATGAAGGAGTGTACTTAGATTTTTCAACAGAAATTCAAAACAAAGGAAAACAAGCTGCTTTCGCTAAAGGAAATCACCATCCTACTGCCGAAGAAGTTACCTTGTTAGGTAAACAATGGTTAGAGGAAAAGTACGGGAACTTGTTTACCATGTATCAGAAAATAACGGATGAAAACCCATATGAAACCCCAATGAAAATCTATCCAGCGGTGCACTATACCATGGGTGGTGTTTGGGTTGATTATAATTTGCAATCAACAATTCCAGGTTGTTTTGTGGCCGGAGAAGCTAATTTTTCTGACCATGGAGCAAATAGATTGGGCGCTTCTGCCTTAATGCAAGGATTGGCCGATGGATATTTTGTATTGCCTTATACCGTTTCAAACTACTTGGCTGACGAAATCAGAACGGGGAAAATTTCTACGGATTCACAAGAATTTGCCGAGGCTGAAAATAGAGTAAAAGAGACCATAGAGAAATTTTTAAACACAAAAGGAACCAAATCAGTAGATCACTTTCACAAGCGATTAGGGTTAATAATGTGGAATAAAGTTGGAATGGGCAGAAATGAGGCAGGACTTAAAGAAGCTGTTGCCGAAATTGCTGCTTTGAAGGAAGAATTCTATAAAGAAGTTAACGTTCCGGGGAATGCAGACGAATTGAATCAAGAATTAGAGAAAGCGCTTCGAGTTGCTGACTTTATAGATTTAGGTCAATTAATGGCAATGGATGCTTTGCAAAGAAATGAGTCTTGCGGTGGTCACTTTCGTGAAGAATATCAAGATGCTGAAGGAGAAACGCTTCGCGATGATGAAAATTTCTCTTTCGTAGGTGCTTGGGAATATAACGGAAACGACATAAGCAAAGAAACGCTTCATAAGGAAGAATTAAAATACGAGTTTATCAAAATTGCAGCTAGAAATTATAAATAACATACACTATGTCTTCAGCAAAAAATATTAATATAAACCTTAAAATTTGGCGTCAGAAAAATGCCAAAACTAAAGGAAGCATGGAAACTTATAAATTAGATAATGTTTCTACGGCAAGTTCATTTTTAGAGATGCTTGATCAATTGAATGAACAATTAATCAATGACAAAAAAGAACCCGTTGCCTTTGATCATGATTGTCGTGAAGGAATTTGCGGGATGTGTTCGTTATACATCAATGGACGCGCCCACGGACCAGATACTGGCACAACGACCTGTCAATTGCACATGAGAAAATTTAAAGATGGGGAAACTATCTTTATTGAACCATGGAGATCAAAAGCTTTTCCAGTAGTCAAAGATTTAGTTGTAGACCGTAGTGCATTCGATAGAATCCAACAAGCGGGAGGATTTGTTTCTGTAAATACCTCTGGAAGAACGATTGATGCAAACACAATTCCAATTCCAAAAGAAGACGCAGATAAAGCCTTCGAAGCAGCAGCCTGTATAGGGTGTGGCGCCTGTGTTGCAACCTGTAAAAATGGCTCGGCCATGCTTTTTGTTGGGGCAAAAGTATCACAATATGCGTTACTGCCTCAAGGTCAAGTGGAAGCCACGAACCGAGTGCTAAATATGGTTCGACAAATGGACGAAGAAGGGTTTGGAAATTGTACCAATACTGGAGCTTGTGAAGTAGAATGTCCAAAAGGAATTTCTTTAGAAAATATCGCTCGTATGAATAGAGAATACTTGAAAGCAAGTATCATCTAAAAGTAAGAGTCAATAAATTTAAAAAAAGGCATTCATTTTTGAATGCCTTTTTTTGTTATCTTTCAAAAATAATAAATAAATGAAGTTTAATCCATATAAATTAATTTCCAAATGAAATTTAATGCTGCCCTATTACTATTTCTTATGTTTTTTTCTGTTGGAATTTTTGCACAAGAGTACAGCGGACCAACGTCAATAAAAAGCGCTAATTCAGTAACTGTTGTTCCTAGTTTAGCTTCTCGAACACTATTAATACCCGCGCCTGAAAATCTCGGAGAGGCAAAGGATAAAAAATCAGGTAAAAACAAAACGATTTTCGGAAAAGGCTTACCATTGGGCAACGACCCAATAGTAGAAGAAAATAGAGATGCCCCAAAACTAAAAGGCAGAACTCCAAGTATTGTTTTTGACGGAGCATCCTCCAGTTCGCAACCAACAGATCCAGCAGGGGCGGTGGGGCCAGACCATTATATTTTGGTTTATAACACAGGGTTTAGAATTTTTGACAAACTAGGAAATCCATTAACTAGTCAATTAAGTGTAAGTAACATATTTCCATTGTCAGGATGTTGTGACTTAACATGTTCTTACGATACACAAGCTCAACGCTTTGTCATGACCTTTTTAGGGGATGGGGTTCAAGTGGCAGTTAGCAAAACTCCTAATCCAATAACGGGAGGTTGGAATGTTTACAATTTTCCTATGAATACCGATTATCAGAAACTTTCTATATGGAGTGATGGATATTATTTAACGGCAAACAAAGACACTGGCACAAATGCAACAGCTGAAGTAGTTTATGCTTTAGAGAGAAGTAAAATGCTTTCAGGAGATCCATCCGCATTAATAATAGGTTTTCCACTGCCAGGAATAATAACGTCCGGATTTTATAGCCCTCAAGCTTTTAATGTTACGAGTTCAAATTTTCCTGCCCCAGGGAATGTGCCAATAGTTTACATGCAAGATGATGCTTGGAATGGAGTCACACAAGATCATATAAAATTATGGACTGTTAATGTCAACTGGATAAGTCCAACAAATTCTACGATATCTTCGGGTCAAACAATAGTTACTACTCCATTTACATCGGTTTTTGATAATGGAGCATGGGACAATCTCGCTCAACCAGATGCGGGAGTTTCCATTGATGCGCTTCAGGCAACGATAATGAACCAAGCACAATTTAGAAAATTTACTTCTCATAACGCAGCAGTTTTCAATTTTGTAGTCAACACACAAACCGCTCCACTAAAAAAAGCGGGGATAAGATGGTTTGAACTGCGTCAGTCTGGAGACGGCCAACCATGGTCAATTTATCAAGAAGGCACCTATACAGCTCCAACTAATAAACACGCATGGAATGCAAGTATGGGAATTGATATGCAAGGAAATATTGGCATGGGATATTCTAGTTTGGGAGGCACAACAAATCAAAAAGTCGGCTCGTGTTATACAGGAAGATATGTAAATGACCCACTCGGAATTATGACTATCCAGGAAAATATTATCGCAATTGGCAATCAAAACATTCCAAGTTTACGCTATGGGGATTATAGTAAATTAGCCCTCGATCCAGCAGATAATAAAACATTTTGGTTCATCAATGAGTACATGAATACTGGCAGAAAAGACGTAGTAGGTGTTTTTAAAATAGCACCGAATTTTATGAATGACGTGGGTGTGGCGGCCATAACAAATCCAAATAATGGAACATTAACAAACGCAGAATCGATAACAATTTCAATATTTAATTACGGACAAAGCCCAGCATCAAATTTTCCTGTATCATTGCAAATAAATGGAGGCCCAATTATTACAGAAACTTTTACAGGAACAATCGCTGCGACTAATTATGCTTCTTTTACATTTACAAACACCGTAAATTTAGGAATTACGGGTCAAGAATATTCAATTTCTGCTTTCACCTCATTAGTAAATGATGAAGACAATAGTAATAATGCAAATACAAAAACAATTACGCATCTTTATCCAAATGACATAGGAGTTACACAAATCGTAAGCCCTGTTTCTGGGATTAATTTAACAGCAGCAGAGAATGTTACAGTCACAATTAAAAATTTTGGAGGACAATCACAAAACAATTTCCCAATTTCATATACGATTAATGGGACTACGATTAATGAACAATTTACTGGGACTTTGGCACCGAATTCTTCAGTAAATCATACATTTACTCAAACCGCAAATTTATCTTCAATCGGTGTTTATGCATTTTCGAGTACCACTAATTTAATCAATGATAGTAATGCCTTGAATAATACAATAACGACTACTATTAATAAGAGTAATTGTCAACCAAATATGGATTGTTCCTATGGAGATGGATTCAAATTATTTCAATTAGGATCCATAAACAATCCATCAGATTGCGGAATAAATGGCTACAGTGATTTTACCAATTTATCCACTAATTTATCACAATCTAGTAGTAATAATTTAACAATTAATACAGCCTATGGCAGTCAATATGTCACCGTTTGGATAGATTTTAATGATGATTTTATATTCTCATTAAATGAAAAAGTAATTAATAATTTCGTAATCGGATCTAATCAGCAAAATGGAAATTTCTCAGGGACTACCCCATTGCTAATTTCAAGTAACGCGCTATTAGGAGAACATTTACTTAGAGCAAAGTCCAATTGGGACAACCCAGTTTCTGATGATGCGTGTCAAGAAAGCACGTATGGCGAAACAGAAGATTATGTAGTAAACATCATTACCAATTCTTTAGATATAGAAGATAGTATTTCTACTACTTCCAAATTTACTATTTTAACAGCTGATAATTCTATTTTTGAAGTTTCACTAGAACAATCAAAAAATACAGATCCGCTAGAATTATCGGTCTATAATACTTTGGGTCAACGGGTTGTATATGATAAAGTGAGAAATATAAATGGAAAATACAGCTATCAATTAGACATGAGCTATGCGCCTTCCGGAATGTATTTAGTAAAATTTGGAGGACATCAAGGGGGTAAAATCAAAAGAATTTTGGTAAAATAATCTAAATACTTAGCCTTCTAGAATTTCATCTTACCTAAAGTTAAAGAAACTAAAGTCAAGTTTGTCTTTTTGTAGTTAACAAAAAGTGTAAATTTGAAGTATTATATTTTATTATATGAACCAAATATACCTTCTTTTAGGACTGTTTTCTACTTGTTTAGTTTCTTCTCAAAACCTACCAAATTATGTCAATCCATTTATTGGAACCGGCGGTCACGGACATACTTTTCCAGGCGCAACAGTGCCTTTCGGAATGGTGCAATTATCTCCGGACACCCGTATAGACGGCAGTTGGGACGGTTGCTCTGGCTACCATTATTCCGATACTGTGATTTATGGATTTTCCCATACCCATCTTAACGGAACTGGGGTTTCTGATTTTGGTGATATTATGTTGATGCCAACAATGGGCGAACCTTCATTTGACAACAAAATCTATTCTTCTACTTTCTCTCATAATAATGAAAAAGCTTCGGCAGGATTTTATAGCGTAAAATTAGACAAACATAATATTGATGTTAGAATAACTACCTCAACAAGAGTAGGTTTTCATGAATATACATTTAACAAATCAGGTCAAGCGAATATCATTCTCGATTTAAATCATCGAGATAAATTGATTTATGGAGAAGTGAAAATCATTGACAATAAAACCATCGAAATTTTAAGACAAAGCGAATCTTGGGCAAGAAATCAATATGTATATGCGAAGATAGAATTTAATGTGCCAATAGAAATTTCTAAAAGGAATGCTGTTAGCGGTAGAAATGGATTTATGAGTGGAGAAACTTTAGCTTGTTCATTTTCTAAACCAGTCAAAAAAGGCGAAAAAATCCTTATAAAAGTTTCGCTTTCACCTACTGGTTTTGAAGGCGCCCAGTTAAATAGTTCCGAGATTATTGGATGGGATTTTGAAAAAGTTAAGAAAGATGCGGAAGCACTTTGGAACAAAGAATTATCCAAAATAGAAATTACAGAATCGGATAAAGATAAATTGGCAATTTTCTATACGGCATTATACCATACCATGATGCAACCAAATATCGCACAAGATATCGATGGAAAATACCGAGGCCGAGACAATCAAATACATCAAGCAGAAGGATTTGATTATTATTCCGTTTTTTCACTTTGGGATACGTTTCGCGCCGCACACCCTCTTTATACTTTAATTGATAAAAAACGAACCTCCGATTTTATCAATACGTTTCTAAAACAATACGGACAAGGCGGTAGGTTGCCCGTTTGGGAACTGGCGTCCAATGAAACTGATTGCATGATTGGGTATCATTCCGTTTCAGTTATGGCAGATGCGATGGCAAAAGGAATTACAGGTTTTGACTACGAAAAAGCATTTGAAGCCGCTAAACATTCGGCAATGCTCGATCATTTAGGATTGCATGCTTATAAAAAGCAAGGTTTTATTTCGATGGACGACGAACACGAAAGCGTTTCAAAAACCTTAGAATATGCTTATGACGACTGGTGTATTGCACAAATGGCAAAAAATTTACATAAAACGGAAGACTATAATTACTTCATGAAACGTTCTCAAAATTGGAAAAATGTTTTCGATTGGAATACGGGTTTCATGCGACCAAAGAAAAATGGCGGTTGGGACAAACCCTTCGACCCAAGAGAAATCAACAATAATTTTACCGAAGGAAACTCATGGCAATACTCTTTTTTTGTTCCACAAGATATTCCCGGAATGATTGAAGCTTATGGAGGAAATGAAAAATTCGAAGCCAAGTTAGACGAACTATTCAATAGCGAAAGCAAAACTACAGGAAGAGAACAAGTAGATGTGACAGGATTAATTGGGCAATATGCACACGGAAACGAACCAAGTCATCACATGGCGTATTTGTATAATTATGTTGGTAAACCAGAAAAAACGACCGAAAAAGTACATTACATTTTAAATAATTTCTACAAAAACACACCTGATGGATTAATTGGAAATGAAGATTGCGGACAAATGAGTGCGTGGTATGTGTTGAGTTCAATGGGAATTTATGCAGTTTCACCAGGTATGGAAAAATGGGAAATTAATGAACCTTTTTTAGATGCAAAAGTTAGTATTGATGGTAACAAACCAAATTATCTTCACTTACCATATGAAAGAGGAATTTTACCTCAATTTGGGTGGGAAAACATTGATAATCCTTCATATCAATTAATCACTCCTGTTCCAGTAATTCAGGCAGAAAGCAAAGCGTTTAGAGATAAAATGAAGATTGAAATCAAATCTCAAAATCCTGATGATAAAATTTATTACTTTATTCAAAATCCTGATGAAAGTTTTAATTTAAATGGAGTTTCATTATTATACAAGCAGCCTTTAGTAATTTCAAAAACATCTTTAGTAAGAGCTTTTATAAAAAATAGAAGTCAAAATAGTGATACTGTTTCCGCCCAATTTTTCAAAAAACCAAACAATTACACCATCGACATTAAATCCAAATACAATCCGCAATATCATGCTGGTGGTCCAGAAGGATTAATAGATGGAATTAATGGCTCAAACAACTGGAGAAAAGGCGAATGGCAAGGCTATCAAAGTCAGGATTTTGAAGCCACAATTGATTTGCAAACAGAGAAATACGTTTCAAATTTTAGTGCCACTTTTCTGCAAGATTCTCGCTCTTGGATTTTAATGCCCACAAAAGTAGGGTATTATATTTCAGAAGACAATATCAATTTTATAAAAGTTGGAACAGTAGAAAACACCGTCAATCCATTAGAAAATGAAACCCTAATAAAACCTTTTGAACTAAAAATTAAATCACAAAAAGCCAGGTATGTAAAAGTAGTGGCCGACAATTTTGGAAAACTTCCAGAAGGGCATCAAGGTCATCCTTTTGATGGTGATGCTTTTATTTTTGTTGATGAAATTACCATCAAATAAGATATTTTCTGAGAGGTTAAATCCTAATTTTCTCCAGAAAAAAAATAATTTTAAAAGGTAGCGGAATTAAAATAAAGCTAAGGTGCTAAATCAAAAACTTGTTCTACATCCCAGTTAGCACGAACGTCAATTTCCTTGGGAAAATAAATTACTTCTTCTGCTTGTTTTTTCTCCAAGAAATTTCCCGAATCCCATTCTTTATTTTGATTTTCGTCATAAATTACACGAAGTGTATACAAAGCAGGATCGATTAAATCAAATACAACCGTAGTGTTTTTATCAGAATACCGGCTTTCCATAACGACTCCCTTAGAATTTGTTAGCTCTATAAGTACGGGATATGATTTAGCATTTTGTAAATTAACCCTAAGATTTCCATAATCTGAAGTGTTTTTAGTAGTTAATGCATAGGACAGTGAATCATTTTTATGACCAAGTAAGTCGGTAAACGCTCCTGGCAAAAAGTCAAAAGAATAACGTTGCAGTGGTTTTTTTTGAAAATCAATAACAAAAGTCATCATTTTTTCATCATATGCAGTTGTGAAAGCCACGTCAACAGAATCTTTATCGGTTACTTTGATTTTCGAAGTATCAAATTGGACTAATGGAATACTTGCATTTAAAGTAAAATTTTCTCGTAATAATAAAAGACCATTTTGTTTGGCACTAAAACTTAAAGTATCTTTTTTTTGTTCCTTAAATTTGAGGGAATAATTCGTCTTATAGTTAGGAGTAGCAACCGCAACATGAATAGAATCCATTTTTATAGGCTTGAACCAAACCTGAACCGAGTCTTTATTTTCAAAACGAGTCAGGACGGTCGGTAGTTCTGTTGTGTCACTTTTTAAAGACACTTTGAGGTCCTTCGGATTTCCTTCATAACCAATTATCAATCGATTTCCAGAACCTTGAGAAGGTTTAATAGTTTTAAAACGTGGAACTTCCTTAAATAATTCTAACTCAAAAACCGTATCGTTCGGAATGGTTATCGGGTGTTTTAGAAACCCAATTTTATCTTCTTTGGAGTTGAATTTATTGTTGCTGTTTTTATCTTTTAACGCAATTATTTGATATTTTCCCGCTTTTAAATTTTCTAATTTAAAGGCTTTTAAACTGTCTAATGTATTGGTGATGTAGTTTGGAACCGATTTGTAAACACTAGAATCCGTATATTTTTCATTAATCTCATACAGCATGATCGAAACAAACGAAGCAACTTCTTTATCTAAAGCATCTTTTACTTGTCCGCCAAGCACTAAAGAGTCAATATAAGTTCCTGTAGAGAAAACATATTTGAATTGATTGTATGGATTATTTTCGTTGTTATCGGCAATACTTTGTCCAAAATTAAAGCTATAAGTAGTATTTGGACGTAAAGTATCCTTGATTTTTATTGTAATAATTTTACTTGGATTTGTTGGCAAAACTTCTGGCGCAACTTGCATAGGCGGTGAAATAATCAATTGTTTATTGACATTTTTCAATTTAATATACTCGTCAAAAGTTAATTTAATTTCGTTCCCCTGAAAAGCAACACTATAATTTTTTGGAAAACTCATTTTTAAAACGGGTGCAATGGTATCTTTTAAACCGCCCGTTATTGTTCCCCTTTTGGCACAGCCAATGACTACCAAAAATAGAAAAAATAGAATATAGTTGAATTTGTTTTTCAGCATAATGAAACAAAATTAAGAAGCCACAAAATAACAATTATATTTAATGTAAATAAAGCGTTTTTTGAATTGTTTAGCATTTATTGGATTCATCAGGTTCAAGAATGGGACATTGCCAAGCATACAATGCTGATTTTTGTTCCTGGAATTTTCAGCAATGCGTTGCAACACGCTTCTAAGGTTGAGCCAGTAGTCAATACATCATCAATTAATAAATAATGTTTATGGTGGTCTTTTTCGTCAAAATTTACTCCAAAAAGTGAATCAGAAAGTACTGTTCTGTCAAAGAAATTTTTTTTCACCTGAGTTTTTGAATTAATATTTCGATGCAAAATAGTAGGATTGTATTCAATAGAAAATGATTTCGAAAGCGACAGTCCAAAAGTGGTAACCTGATTATAACCTCGGCTTCGCATTCTTTTTGGGTGCAGCGGTACTGGGATTATGGCATCAAATTTATGAAGGTGAAAGTCAATATCGCTCGCAAACCAATCGCCAAAAATAGTTCCGATTTCTTCATGCCCTCGGTATTTCAGATTATGAATAATTTCTTGAACAATTCCTTTTTTGTGATAAAACATAAAGCAATTGGCATATTCAAGAGGAATTCGGCCATAAAATTTCATGAATGCTTCATTTTTTGAATTCCGAGAATGTTGCGTAAGCGGAATTTCATGACGGCACGAAGTACAAATAACATTCTCATTAGCCAGTAAAAAGGAATCACATCCCATACAAACTTTCGGGAAGAGTAGATTAATTAAGTTTTGGAAGCCCATTTTACTTATTTAAGTCTAAATATAGGAAATAACTCGATAGAATGTAGAATTAATTCCTTTTTTAAATTCACTTTTTATATTTTTGCATCATTATGGCAAAACAAGAAGATTTATTTAAGAACGTAGTTTCGCACGCAAAAGAATACGGATATATTTTCCCGTCAAGCGAAATATACGATGGGTTAAGTGCAGTGTATGATTATGCACAAAATGGGGTTGAATTAAAAAAGAACATTAGAGAATATTGGTGGAAATCAATGGTTCAGATGCACGAAAATATCGTAGGACTAGATGCCGCCATATTGATGCATCCCACTACTTGGAAGGCTTCAGGACACGTGGATGCCTTTAACGACCCATTAATTGACAACAAAGATTCAAAGAGAAGATACCGAGCTGACGTTTTGATTGAAGATTATGCTGAAAAGCTCAATCAAAAAGCAGAAAAAGAAATAGAAAAAGCAAGTGTTCGTTTTGGCGATGCTTTTAACCGCGAGGAGTTCGTTTCTACCAACGCTCGTGTGGTGGAATATTTGTCAAAGAAAAACGAAATTCTAGCTCGAATGGCAAAATCTTTAGGCGAAGAAAACCTAGAAGATGTAAAAATGTTAATTGAAGAATTAGAAATTGCGTGTCCCGAATCGGGTTCAAGAAACTGGACGGAAGTCCGTCAGTTTAACCTGATGTTTGGAACAAAATTAGGGGCATCTGCAGATACTGCTATGGACTTATATTTGCGACCAGAAACGGCTCAAGGGATTTTTGTAAATTTCTTAAATGTTCAAAAATCAGGAAGAATGAAAATTCCTTTTGGAATTGCACAAACAGGAAAAGCCTTTAGAAATGAGATTGTTGCCAGACAATTTATTTTCCGTATGCGGGAGTTTGAACAAATGGAGATGCAATTTTTTGTAAAACCAGGCGAAGAAATGAAATGGTACGACTACTGGAAAAATACCCGATTAAATTGGCATTTATCATTAGGTTTAGGGAAAGAAAATTACCGTTTCCATGACCATGAAAAATTAGCACATTATGCTAATGCGGCCACAGATATTGAGTTTAATTTTCCTTTTGGATTCAAAGAATTGGAAGGAATTCACTCTCGTACCGATTTCGATTTGAAAGCACACGAAAAATTCTCTGGAAAAAAATTACACTATTTTGATACAGAAACCAATGCAAATTACACGCCATATGTGGTGGAGACTTCTGTTGGTTTAGACAGAATGTTCTTGGCTGTTTTCTCGAATTCTTTGAAAGAAGAAACCTTAGAAGATGGCTCGGTTCGAACAGTTTTACAATTACCATCGGTTTTAGCACCCACCAAAGCGGCTGTTTTTCCATTGGTAAAAAAAGACGGATTGCCAGAAATTGCCCATCAAATAATTGACGAATTAAAATGGGATTTTAATGTGACTTATGACGAAAAAGATGCGGTAGGACGTCGCTACAGAAGGCAGGATGCTTTAGGAACTCCTTTTTGTATAACCGTAGACCATCAAACTATTGAGGATCAAACGGTAACCATTCGTCACAGGGATTCTATGAAACAAGATCGGGTGAAAATTTCCGAATTAAAAGCGATTATTGAAAATGAAGTTTCGATGAAAAATTGGTTGATGAAAATGTAACTGAAAATTTTCAATTTTAATAAAAAAAATGCGCTTCAACGAAGCGCATTTTTTATTGTATTTAGAATCGTTAAAATCGATAACCTACAGAAATCCCACCACGTCCTATAAACTCATAATTTCTGTCTTCATTATTATATTCGCTAAATAGGTTTCTTCCTAAACCAGCATTAATTTCAAAGGTAACTCCTCTTTTTGATATCCATTTTCCTCCAAGTCCCAATCCGAAAGCAAAGTCGGTAACATTAATTTGTTTATATTGATAGTCATAAAACGCAGGATCAGGGTTTGGGGTATAAACATAGATTTCATCCTCAACGCTATTTAGTGAGCCGAATCCTTCAAGATAAAAACCAGTTGCTGGTTTTTGGCCAAAATAATAACGGTAGTAGGGCGTTAGCATAAATTTAGTTTCAATCTCATTTGTAATTGGAATGAAAACGGAAACCCCAATGGCAGATTCTTCGTTTAAAACGCGTTCGTAACCCACGTCAAATGCACCCGCAATCAAGAATAATGCGTTTATTTTAAACTCATCTTTACTCATTTTTGGTTGAGATAAGTCTTGACCAAATGAAAATAGGGGAATACCAAGTAAGGCAATTAGCAATAATTTTTTCATAAAAAAGATTTATTTTCCTACAAATCTAATTACTTTTTAAAAAGAAACTGTTAAATTGAATGTAAATTTTCTATAAAATCCTTAGAGTATTCTTTGATTTGATTGCGCACGCTTCGGAATTCGGCAATTAATTCTTTGGCCGTTCCTGATGCTTTTGATGGATCTTCAAAACTGTGATGGATGGTTTTGGTTTGCGTTGGAAAAAACGGACAGGCTTCTTTGGCATTGTCGCAAACGGTGATTACATAATCGAATGCGATGTTGGAATATTCATCGACATGGTTGGAGGTATTTTTTGAAATGTCTATTCCATCTTCGGACATGATGCCAACGGCAAAAGGATTGAGTCCGTGAATTTCTACGCCAGCGCTATAGACTGCTACTTTATCTTTTCCGAAATGTTGTAAGTAGCCATGCGCCATTTGGCTTCTGCAAGAATTTCCGGTACAAAGGACTAAGATTTTTTTCATTTTTATAGGGTTTTTATGGTTTATGATTGGTTTTTTGCGTGAGGG
>JBIHZQ010000066.1:0-11352 GCA_044231345.1 Flavobacterium sp. | reverse complement strand
GAGATGCTGTTCAAACTGCATTTTATGAAGGAAAAGGAAGTTGTTTTCTACATGAATTAAACACCAATCAAAGACAAAAATTTAGTGCCAATTTCGACTTAGACGGCCTTTCATTTTTAGAACCCAACGTTCACTTATTTAGCTTTAACAATCCATACGGTGCATGTCCCGTGTGTGAAGGCTATGGCAGTATAATCGGTATTGATGAGGCGTTAGTTATTCCTAACACTGCCTTATCCATTTATGAAAATGCCATCTATGCTTGGAGAGGAGAAAGCATGGGAGGATATCGTGATCAATTAGTCAATACCGCTTATAAATTTGATTTTCCTATTCACAAACCCTACTTTGAACTCAACGAAGCTCAAAAAAATTTAGTATGGAATGGAAATTCGTATTTCACTGGACTCCATGATTTCTTTAAAGAACTCGAAGAAAAAAATTATAAAATTCAAAATAGAGTAATGCTTTCTCGCTATCGAGGCAAAACAAAATGCACCGCTTGTAAAGGTAAACGTCTTCGTGTTGAAGCTAGCTACATCAAAATTGGAGGTAAGACCATTTCCGATTTAGTGGACTTATCTATTGAAAAATTAGCAGCCTTTTTCAGCGAATTGACTCTTTCTGAATACGATACAAAAGTGGCTAATCGACTGCTAATAGAAATCAACAGTCGCCTTCATTTTTTAATCAACGTAGGGTTGACGTATTTGACTCTCAATAGAAATTCTGCTTCCCTCTCTGGGGGCGAATCGCAACGAATTAATTTAGCCACATCATTAGGGAGCAGTTTAGTTGGCTCCATGTATATTTTAGACGAGCCAAGTATTGGACTTCATCCAAAAGACACGAAGCAATTAATTTCTGTACTGCTTTCTCTCAGAGATTTAGGGAATACTGTAATCGTAGTGGAACATGATGAAGACATTATGAAAGCGGCCGACATGATTATTGACATTGGGCCAGAAGCAGGAACACACGGAGGAACTTTAGTAGCTCAAGGGACTTTCGATGAACTGTTGCAATCAGATTCTCTAACTGCTCAATATTTAAATGGAAAATTAAAAATTGAAGTTCCTAAAACAAGAAGAAAGTGGATAAACTACATTGAAATCTTAGGGGCTCGTGAGCATAATTTAAAACAACTCGATGTACTGTTTCCGCTTAATGTATTAACGGTGATTACGGGGGTATCTGGTAGTGGAAAAAGTACATTAGTAAAGAAAATATTATACCCAGCACTACAAAAAAAAATAGAGGGTATTGGTGAAAAAGCAGGTCAATTTTCTGAAATGAGAGGATATTATCACAAAATTCAACACATAGAATACGTTGATCAAAACCCTATTGGGAGAAGCTCAAGATCTAATCCTGTGACCTATATTAAAGCCTATGATGATATCAGAGAATTATTTGCCAAAGAAAAATTATCGAAAATTCGTGGCTACCAACCCAAACATTTCTCCTTTAATGTAGAGGGCGGCCGTTGTGAAAATTGCAAAGGAGATGGTTCCGTAACAATAGAGATGGTTTTTATGGCGGATGTGCAATTGCAATGCGATGTTTGTAACGGAAAACGTTTTAAAAAAGAAGTACTTGAAGTAGCATTTGAAGGAAAAAATATTGACAATATTTTAACGATGACTGTAGACGATGCTGTTGCTTTTTTTACAGCAACAAAGCAAACAAAAATTGGACAAAAACTACAGCCCTTGCAGGATGTAGGATTAGGCTATGTTCAATTAGGACAGTCTTCCTCTACCTTATCTGGTGGTGAAGCGCAAAGAATTAAATTGGCTTCTTTTTTAGTTAAAGGAGCTACTAAAGAAAAAGCTCTTTTTGTATTTGACGAACCAACTACAGGTTTGCACTTTCATGATATTAAGAAATTACTCACTTCTTTTGATGCCTTGATTGATAAAGGGCATTCTATTCTTGTTGTTGAACACAATTTAGATCTGATTAAATGCGCTGATTATATAATTGATCTTGGTCCTGAAGGGGGAGAAAATGGCGGTCAACTACTAGCTGTTGGGACTCCAGAAGAAATTGTCAAAAACAAAAAATCAATTACTGGTTCTTATTTAAGAGAAAAATTAATTTAATTTTATTTATAACTTATTGTTTATATGCTAAAGTAAATCAACTAGTTTTTTAGTTAAATTTTTTCTAGAATAATCCTGTAAGCCAACTGCATTTGTCGATAGACTTCCAGATAAGTACTGGGTAAAACAACTCAAAATATACTGTTTTAATTTTTCTTTTTCCTGATAGGTTACAAAAACGCCGGTGTTGGTTTCCTTAATTATTGATTCAAAATCAGCCTCTTTTGGACCAATTGCTATGATGGGTCTTTCAGAAACCATATACTCAAATAATTTTCCAGGAATAATACTCTTTGTTTCTTCAGAATCAATTTCGATTAGCAAAAGTACTTGTGATTTTCTTTGGTGTTTAAGCGCTTCTTGATGGGAAATATAGCCTAAATTAATTACATATTTTGACAGTCCAAAATCGCGAATGGAATCTAATACCTCTGTACTAATGGCTCCAATTAATTTCAACTCGAATTGATCAGAAAAATTTATATTTTCTTGAATTATTTCTGATAAACATTGCCAAAGTAGTAGCGGATTCCTCTCCGAAAGTAAAGAACCAATATGTGCTAACGAAAATTTCGCATCTAATACTTGTGGTGCTATTCTTTCTGTATCAAAACCATTAGTAATTACAGCAATTGGCTTAGAGGTAATGGCCTGAAATTCAGCTTTGGTAGTAGCACTAGTTACAATAATCGTATCGGCGGAAGTTAGTACTTGTCGTTCAAGTGATTTATGTTTCTTGATTGCATAATTAGACAATTGCAACGATTTATGATACCCAATAGTTGTCCACGGATCCCGAAAATCAGCCAACCATTTTATCTTTAATTCCTTTTTTAATTGGAGTCCTATTAGATGCATACTATGCGGGGGGCCAGAGGTAATAATCGTTTGGATGTCATTTTCTTGTACGTATTTTCTCAAATAGCGCACCGAGGGTTTTACCCATAAAACACGTGCGTCTGGAATAAACAAATTGCCCCGAATCCAGAGAAAAACTTTATCTAAAAAAGACTGTTTTTTCTGATTTGGAATAATTCCCGAACTGATTTTCCTCGTTTTACTTTTAGAAAAAAAAGAAGCCAATTGATACGGTTCCAATATGTGGTGTTTCAAGACGGTCGCTTTTCCTGAAACCTCTTCTTCTAGATCGGCATCGATTATTGGATACATTGGGTTTTCTGGCACATAAACAATGGGTTGAATGCCAAAATCAGGTAGATACTTCACAAATTTTAACCAACGCTGAACCCCTGGTCCACCAGCTGGAGGCCAATAATACGTAATGATTAATATTTTTTTATTATCCAAAAATGATTTTCAATTACATTAATTACTTCTTCTTTTTCTATTTTCAAAATAAATACCGCCCACCAACAATAAAAGCATAACCACAGTACTGATTAATGCAATGGTACTGCCCGTTTTTACAACTTGTGGCTCAAATTTGAATACAATTCTATGTTTCCCTGCTGGAATTTGAAGTCCCCTTAGTGTGTAATTTACTCTTATAATTTCCACTTCTTTTCCGTCAATAGTAGCAATCCAACCATTTTTATAATAGATTTCAGAGAAAACTCCAACGCCGTCATGAGCATTATTAGTAGTATATTGTAAATAATTAGGTTGGTATTTTGTCAACTGTAACGAAGCCAAAGTATCTTTTGTAAATTCCTTGATACCATTTTTTAAAAAAGTTTCAAATTCAGTAGTGTTTATAACGGCCACATTTTTAGAATCTAAACTATCCAATGCTTTCATTTCTTCATCGGAAGTTTTCACTAATTGTATATTTTTTACAAACCAAGCGTTTCCATTGGCGTTGGAATTCAATATTGGAAACTCCTCCCCTTTCTCATTGGTTTGAATAATGTATTTTACGTTAAGCATATTCAAGACTTCCATATTATTTTTGGAAATTTGATAATCAAATAGTTGCTGAATTCTTCTAGGTTTTACGGCACTATATCCTCCAATAGATTGATGAAAATAGGAAGTTCTGGCATTTGTTAAGTTTCCCGCCACTTCGAAAACTCGATAATGGGTAGTGTCTTGTAAAATTTGAGAATCTGTAGGAGTGGGTTGAAAAGGAATTTCTACTTCACTTGCACTAGCAAAATTATCAGCATTAACATACTTTTTATCAACCAAAACTAAATCTCCAACCATCAAGAGTCCAACGCCGATAATGGTCATGGTTTGAGATAACTTATTTTTCACAAACAACCCTAATAAGGTAAAAGAAATGGCAATAAAGAAGGAAGAACGCAACAAATCTGCTGCATATAATGTTTTTCTATCCGCAATTAACGCTTCGATAAAACGAGGGCCAAAAGAGGCATCTGGATGTTGTTTGAAAATGCTTAAAAGTTGTCCGTCCAGTGAACCTTCAAAATCAAACAAGCTTTTACTGAAAAACAATAAAAGTAACAAGCCTATTGAAGTAGCTCCTGCTTTCCATAAACTGTCCCATCGTTTCTCAATAGTGGTCGTAAAAAACGACTGTAATCCCATAATAGCTAGAACGGGAATGCACAATTCTGCTAAAACTTGAATAGAAGATACGGCGCGAAACTTGTCATACATTGGAACAAAATCAATAAAGAAATCGGTAATACTCGGACAATTTTTTCCCCAAGAAAGCACCAATGAAAATAGCGTACCCAACAAGAAAACATACTTAATTTTTCGTCTATCATGGAATAATGCTATTACGCAAAAGAAAAAAACTACGGCTCCAATATAAGCTGGAGCAGCCACAATAGGCTGGTCACCCCAATAGGTAATTCCGTAATTTTCAGTAAACATTTTCGCTTCTTCAGAAGAGGCGCCGTATCCCAACATAAAATTATATACGCTAGAATCATCGCCTAATTTTTCGCTATTGGAACCGCCAAATAATCGTGGTGCAATTAAATTAAAACTTTCTGCAATTCCATAACTGTATTCAGTAATGTACTCCCTGCTCAGGGCGTTTGAATTAGTTTTTGGCGTTCCGTCTGGATTGAATGTTAGCTCACTGGTGCTTCTGGTACTGGATTTTGAATATTCGGCAGTAGCCAATAAATTAGTTGCATTGGTTCCAATAGCCAAAATTCCAGCAACTACAAAAACAGCCAGTGAATAAAACAAGGTCTTAAACTCCTTTTCTTTAGCAAAATTATAGCTATAATAGGCTGCAATGATGAGAATTAGAAATAACAAGTAATAGGTCATTTGAGGATGATTGGCATTAATTTCTAACGAGGCAGCAACCATTGTTAACAGTCCTCCCAAAATAAATTGCCGCCTAAAAACAAGTAGTATCCCAGCAATTACCAATGGCATGTAGGCAATTGCATGTGCCTTGGCATTATGTCCAACTCCTAATATAATGATTAAATAGGTAGAAAATCCAAATGCTAGCGAACCAATAAATGCTTTTAAAGGATCTGTTTTTAATACCAATAATAACACATAAAAACCCATAAAATAAAGAAACAGGTAATCTGCAGGACGTGGCAAAAAACGCAATGTCTCGTCTAGATTTTTTATATAATTATGCGGATATTTCGCGCCGAGTTGATACGTTGGCATTCCACCAAAAGCACTATTTGTCCAGTAAGGTTCTGTGTTTTGAGAAGCCCGAAAATCATTTTGTTCTTTGGCCATTGCCGTATATTGAACAATATCCGACTGCATTATTTTCTTTCCTTGAAGCACTGGATAAAAATAAAGTAAGGAAACAAGTACAAAACCAAGTACTGCTATGAGATGTGGATAAACCTTGTGGAGTGATTTCATTTTTTATTTTTAGTGACCGTAAAAGTAAAAAAATAAATCAATCAAAGTAAACATATAGAATTAGAATATAGATAAGAGCGCTATTCTATTTCTTCAAAATCAACATATTCGCCTACTTTCTTAGTCTCTCTGGGTTTTTTATCGGGTGATTTGTCAAAAGAAGTTGCCGAATCAGATTGATTTTGTGGTTTATTTTGGTACTGTTGCTGAAAATTTTGACCTGCTTTCTCCACTGCTTTTTTTACTAAAATAGGCAAAAATAAACGCATTAAAAATTTAAAAATATAGTAGAATAAGACTATATAAAATAAGGTTTTTATGAGTGATGAAAAACTAGCTTCTTGCATAAATAAATATTTTTAGCAAAATTAATAAATCAAACCCAAATTTTAGTTAGAAAAATAAAATATCATTCTTAAATAAATGATAAATTATACTACTTTTGAAAGACATTATTAAACCAAATTCAATTATGACTAACGTTAAATCGCATGGTGTACTTTTTTTACTACTATTCAGCACCTTATCCTTTGGTCAATTTACCGATGAAATAAATTCTAATCGCCCTGGAGAATCAATGTCGGCATTCTCCGTAGGAAAAACGATCATTCAAGCGGAAGTTGGTTTTACTACCATCAATCAAAAACACCAATGGCTCAACTATGAATCGACGGCTTTAGCATCAGAATTAACCCTGCGTTATGGAGCCATAATGGAAGAATTAGAGTTTATCGTTACGCTTCAACACCAAAAAGAGTGGTATGAATCCCCAACAATCAATCAAACTCGAAGTGCTATTAAGCAAACATTTGTTGGAGCCAAGTACTTGGTGTTTGATCCAAGTAAAAATTATGAAACCAAACCAAATGTTTACAGTTGGAAAGCCAATCATAAATTTAGTTATCGAAGTTTTATCCCAGCAGTTGCAGTATATGCTGGATTTAATTTGAATTTCTCAGACAATCCCTTTACCGTTCCAGAAGAAGTTTCCATTAGCCCAAAGGCAAGTGTAATTACGCAAAATCAATTCGGTAAATTTGTTTTGGTCAGTAATGTTTTTGTGGACAATCTCACTGCTGAATATCGCTCTTTAGGCTATATCGTTACTCTTACACGTGGATTTAACCCTAATTGGTCAGGATTTATTGAAAATAAAGGAATTAAAAATGATTATTATGCCGATGGGATTTTTAGAGGTGGTGCTGCTTATTTATGGAGAGAAAATATCCAAATCGATGCTTCATTGGGGATGAATTATAAACAAACTCCTTCCCTAGCTTTTGGTGGAATCGGGATTTCATGGCGTTTTGACGAAAACTACGATAAGGTCATGCTTCGAATTCCGAAAAAAGACAAAGGAAACGATAAAAAAGGAAAAAGTAAAAGCAAAGACAAGTCCAAAAAACGAAAAGATGCAGTCTAATGCCAAAATAAAATAGAATGATTACCATAAAAGAGGCAAAAACAAAAAACGAATTAATAGAATACATTAAGTTTCCATTTTCGTTGTACAAAAACAATCCTTATTGGGTTCCACCAATAATTGCAGACGAATTAAACAGTTTTGATAAAACAAAAAATCCAGCATTTGAAAATGCAGAAGCTTATTTCTATTTGGCTTACCGAAACAACAAAATTGTGGGTCGAATTGCCGCTATTATCAATTGGAGTGAAGTAAATGACCAACAAAAAAGTAAAGTCCGCTTCGGGTGGTTTGATGCAATTGATGATATTGAAGTCACCAAAGCATTACTTGAAAATGTTTATGCATTAGGTAAAAAAAACAATTTAGACCATGTGGAAGGCCCGATGGGTTTTTCGAACCTAGATAAAGTTGGCGTACTTACTGAAGGATTTGAAGAAATTGGAACCATGATTACCTGGTATAATTATCCGTATTATGCCACCCATTTTGAACAATTGGGGTTTGAAACTGAAAAAGAATACCTAGAAAACAAATTCCCTTTTAAAAATGTTAAATTAGAATTCTTTGACAAGGCACAGGAACTCATAAAAAGAAGGTACCAACTTAAAGCGCTTAATTTCAAAAAAACGAAAGAAGTACTTCCTTATGTGGATAAAATGTTTGATTTGTTCAATGCTTCTTATGCAAATTTATCTTCTTTTGTAGCGATTTCTGATGTTCAAAAAGAGTATTTCAAGAAAAAATACATCAGTTTTATCAATCCTGAATACATCAAATTTGTAGAGGATAAAGACGAAAATCTAGTAGCTTTTGCCATAGTCATGCCTAGTTTTTCAAAAGCATTGCAAAAAGCCAATGGCAAATTATTCCCTTTTGGTTTTCTCCACCTATTAAATGCCCGAAATAATAGTAAAGACGTAACATTCTACCTAATCGGGGTGCATCCTGAGTATCAAAACAAAGGAGTTCACGCCATTATTTTTAAAGAATATCATACCACATTTACTGAAAAAGGCATTCAAAACTGCATTAGAACTCCCGAATTAGCAGACAATCAAGCCATTCACCTGCTTTGGAAAAATTTTGAACCCACCATCCACTGCAGACGAAAAACATTTCGGAAAAATTTATAAAAAAAATCCATTCAATTGAATGGATTTTTTTAAGCATTATTAAGGGTTTTATGCGTTTTGAATTGTTTGCTCTGCAATCTTGGCATACGTTCCATTTACTAATCTCTCCCGAATCGCATCAAAAGCGGTCAAAGTTTCATCGATATCTGCCAATGTGTGGGAGGCTGTTGGAATCATTCGTAATAAAATAATGCCTTTAGGAATCACAGGATACACCACAATCGACAAGAAAATTCCATAATTCTCTCTCAAGTCATTTACCATAATCATGGCCTCAGGAATTGAACCTTCCAGATATACTGGAGTAATGCACGTATTGGTATCCCCAATATTGAATCCCTTTTCTTTTAAACCATTTTGTAATGCATTCACGTTTACCCACAATTTATCTTTGATTTCAGACGATTCACGCAATAATTCTAATCGTTTTAAAGAACCAATAGTCTGAATCATTGGCAACGCTTTGGCAAACATTTGAGAACGTAAGTTATATTTTAAATAGTCGATAATGTCTTTATCAGCAGCTACAAATGCACCAATATTAGCCATCGATTTGGCAAAAGTTGAAAAATAAACATCAATTCCATCTTGACAACCTTGCTCTTCCCCTGCTCCTGCTCCCGTTTTTCCGAGAGTTCCAAAACCATGTGCATCATCAACTAAGAGTCTGAAATTGTATTTCTTTTTCATTTCTACCACTTCTTTCAACTTTCCTTGTTGACCGCGCATTCCAAAAACTCCTTCTGTGATGAATAGAATTCCTCCTCCAGTAGTTTCAGCTAATTTTGTGGCACGCTGTAAGTTTTTTTCCATGCTCTCCACATCATTATGGCGATAAGTAAATCGTTTTCCGCTGTGCAAGCGAACCCCATCAATAATACATGCATGAGCATCCACATCGTAAACAATCACATCGTTTCTTGTTACTAATGCATCTATAGTAGACATAATTCCTTGGTATCCGAAATTTAATAAATAAGCCGATTCTTTCATTACAAATGCGGCTAACTCTTGTTCTAATTGTTCATGGTATTTAGTATGTCCACTCATCATTCTTGCTCCCATAGGATAGGCAGCGCCAAATTCTATCGCTGCATCAGTATCCGCTTTTCTTACTTCTGGATGATTGGCTAGACCCAAATAATCATTCAAACTCCAATTTAAAATATCTTTTCCTTGAAACTGCATGCGGGGACCTAATTCTCCTTCTAATTTTGGAAAAACAAAATATCCTTCTGCTTGTGAAGCCCATTTTCCAAGAGGTCCCTTATTATTTTGAATTCTTTCAAATAAATCTTTTACCATACGATATTGAAATTCTGCGGTTAATTTTAATTTGTTGCAAAAATAATTATTTTAGTCAATAATAGTGGTGAAAAACAGAAAAGTTTATTGACGAAAGTAGCAAACACCAAAAAAGGAGGCCCTGTTTAGAGACCTCCTTAATGAGCCTAGCAACTACCCTCATCTCTATGTACTTTTCTGTACCTAATCGACTATTGAGAAATCAGCTCTATCATAGAGGGATGCACTCAATGATTGTTACTAACCACAGAATAAAAATAAAATTAATATTGATTTCAAACTACTGATTTTTAATTGTTTAACATTTTTTTAGTAGTAAAATAGTTAAACGGTAACTTTATTTCGATGAACCGTAAAAGAGTAAAATTGATTACAAAAAAAAGGAGGACGTTTATAGTCCTCCCTCTCGTAGATTTTGATTTACCATTATCAACTTTTATCTTACGATATAGCTGATTATTGAATAATCGTCTCTTTAGAAGATGCGAAGTACACAAGTAATTAATCAAAACCACAGTGTAAAGATAACACTATAAATATATTAAATCTTTGATTTTCAATAATTTAATTAGTTTTTAACTAAATAATCGATTAAAAGTTACTTTGTTTCGCTAACTATCAAAGTGCTAATTGTTATCTTTACGGCAAGTTATTAATGCCCTTTTTTGGGTTCCCAATTCCACTATTTATGAAACTCGTTTTTGCCTCTAACAACAAGAATAAATTAGAAGAAATTAAGCAATTACTTCCGTCTGATATCGAGATTATTAGTTTAGAGGCCATAGGTTGTTTTGAAGAAATTGAAGAAACCGCCACAACCATAGAGGGAAACGCCATCCTAAAAGCAAATTATATAATGGCGAACTATGGTTACGATTGTTTTTCAGATGATTCTGGATTAGAAATCGATGCCTTACAAGGAGCCCCAGGAGTTCATTCGGCTCGATTTGCTGGTGAACAAAGAAACTCAGAAGACAACATGAATAAAGTTTTGACTGCTTTAGCCAATGAATCGAACCGTAAAGCCCAATTTAAAACTGTAATCGCTTTAAATTGTAATGGGACTCAACATTTATTTACAGGAATTGCATCAGGAGAAATTACTACTGAAAAAATGGGAACTCAAGGATTTGGATACGATCCCATCTTTCTACCTAAGGGAAGTGAGCGCACCTTTGCCGAATTATCAAAAGAAGAAAAAGGCAAATTTAGTCATCGAGGCAAGGCAACAGAACAGTTAGTTGAATTTCTAAAAAACCGTTAATTATTTGTTATTTCAAAGTCTTTAATGCCCTTTTTAGCAGCACATTTCCAACAAACAAAATTTCAGTTTTATTTTTTTTATCCTAAAACACTGATTATCAATTAGTATTAAATTGTCAATAATCTATTTATCATTAGTTATTAACAAATATTCGCCGTACTTTTGCAAAATATTTAAAATATTATATGAATAAATTTGAACAATTAGGATTAAGTGAATCGTTACTGAAGGCGATTTTAGATCTAGGATTTGAGAATCCGACCGAAGTACAGGAGAAAGCGATTCCCCTATTATTGGAAAAAGACACAGATTTAGTTGCGTTGGCTCAGACAGGGACAG
>JBIHZQ010000013.1:0-31572 GCA_044231345.1 Flavobacterium sp. | reverse complement strand
TCGAAAGACAACTGCTACTCAAAATCCTCATTGACTATTACAGCTACCACCTCGACGGATTCAGAAAACCAAAATCCTTAGACGTTTTGAAAGAAGTCTTCTCCTAATTATTTGGGCGTGCCCGCGTTTTAGGCATTGCGAGGTACGAAGCAATTTGTTCTAAACGCGGTCGGGCTGTACGCTACAATCCACGGCATTGCCACGGCGTGCGGCCGAGCAATCCCGTAGGATTTCCACTTCCATCCCTCACGCAAACTCCAAATGAAAGACAAAGGGTATCTTTTGACTTTCAGCATAAATTTATTACTTTCGCAAATCGTTTATACAAAATAAAAAATGAGCACTAAATTTACTGAATACAAAGGACTTGATTTGCCAACGGTTGCCTCAGAAGTATTGGACTTTTGGAAAAAAGAAAACATCTTCGAAAAAAGTGTAACTACCCGCGAAGGAAGTCAACCATTCGTGTTTTTTGAAGGACCACCTTCTGCTAATGGTTTACCTGGAATTCACCACGTAATGGCGCGTGCTATTAAAGATATTTTTTGCCGATATAAAACTCAAAAAGGGTTTCAAGTTAAACGAAAAGCGGGTTGGGACACGCACGGTTTGCCCGTAGAATTAGGTACTGAAGCTGCATTAGGCATCACCAAAGAAGCCATTGGAAAGACTATTTCTATCGAAGATTATAACGAAGCCTGCAAGAAAACCGTCATGCGGTACACCGATGTGTGGAATGACCTGACCGAAAAAATGGGCTATTGGGTCGATATGGAACACCCGTATGTGACCTACAAATCTAAATATATGGAAACGGTTTGGTGGCTTTTGAAACAAATCTACAACAAAGATTTGATGTATAAAGGCTACACCATTCAACCCTATTCACCAAAAGCGGGGACTGGTTTAAGTTCGCACGAAGTGAACCAACCCGGAAGCTATAGAGACGTTACGGATACTACCGTAGTGGCACAGTTCAAAGCAAAAAACGATTCGTTGCCAAGTTTCTTAAAAGACTTTGGGGATATTCATATTTTAGCTTGGACGACCACGCCTTGGACGTTGCCAAGTAATACCGCATTAACGGTTGGGCCAAAAATTGACTATGTATTGGTGGACACGTTCAATCAATATACTTTTTTGCGTTCAAAAGTAATTTTAGCAAAAAACTTAGTTGGAAAACAATTCGGAAAAGGATTTTTTGAAAGCAAAGAAACTTCCGATTTTGATAACTTTAAAGCAGGCGACAAACAAATTCCGTATCAAATTCTTGCGGAATGCAAAGGGGCTGATTTAGTCGGAATTCGATACGAACAATTAATGCCTTTTGTGTTGCCCTACCAAAATCCTGAAAATGCATTTAGAGTAATTGCGGGCGATTTTGTAACTACTGAAGACGGAACAGGAATTGTACATACCGCGCCGACCTTTGGTGCTGATGATGCAAAAGTTGCCAAAGAAGCAGTTCCAGAAGTACCGCCAATGTTGGTTTTAGATGAAAATGGCGTCCCAGTTCCACTAGTAGATTTACAAGGAAAATTCACCTCTCACCTAGGGGAATATGCAGGGAAATATGTAAAAAATGAATACTATAACGAAGGCGAAGCTCCAGAACGTTCAATAGACGTGGAAATTGCTATTCGGTTAAAAGAAGAAAACAAGGCGTTTAAAGTCGAAAAATACGTTCACAGTTACCCACATTGTTGGCGAACGGACAAACCGATTTTGTATTATCCATTAGATTCTTGGTTTATCGAAATCACCAAAGTGCGCGACAGAATGTTCGATTTAAACGAATCGATCAACTGGAAACCAAAAGCAACGGGCGAAGGGCGTTTCGGAAATTGGCTAAAAAATGCCAACGATTGGAATTTATCGCGCTCTAGATATTGGGGAATTCCTTTGCCAATATGGAGAACAGAGGAAGGCACGGAAGAAATTCTAATTGGTTCAGTGGAAGAATTATACCAAGAAATTGAAAAATCTATTGCTGCAGGATTCCAAAAAGTAAATCCGTTCCAAGGGTTTGAAATTGGAAATATGTCGGAAGAAAATTACGATTTAATTGACTTGCATAAAAATGTGGTGGACCAAATCACGTTAGTTTCTCCTTCTGGAAAACCGATGAAACGCGAAGCGGATTTGATAGATGTTTGGTTCGATTCGGGGGCAATGCCTTATGCTCAGTGGCATTATCCATTTGAGAACAAAGACAAAATTGATGAAAACAAGGATTTTCCAGCTGATTTTATTGCAGAAGGAGTCGATCAAACCAGAGGATGGTTTTATACATTGCACGCCATCGGCACCTTAGTTTTTGATAAAGTAGCTTATAAAAATGTAGTTTCAAATGGATTGGTATTGGATAAAAACGGACAGAAAATGTCCAAACGTCTAGGAAATGCTGCAGATCCTTTTGAGACCCTGAAGGAATACGGCCCTGATGCAACACGTTGGTACATGATTTCTAACGCGAATCCGTGGGACAACCTAAAATTTGATTTGGAAGGCATTGCTGAGGTTCGCAGAAAGTTTTTTGGCACATTGTACAACACGTATTCGTTTTTTAGTTTGTATGCCAATATCGATCAATTCAAGTATTCCGAAGCTGCAATTCCGGTGAATGAAAGACCCGAAATCGATCAATGGATTATCTCAGAATTGAACACGCTAATCAAGGTCGTTGACGCCGCCTATGCGGATTACGAACCTACCAAAGCAGCTCGTGCTATTTCTGATTTTGTTCAGGAAAACTTGAGTAACTGGTATGTTCGGTTGTGCCGTCGTCGTTTTTGGAAGGGCGAATACGGGCAAGACAAAATCGCTGCTTATCAAACGCTGTACGAATGTTTGTTAACGGTGAGTAAATTAGGCGCCCCAATTGCCCCGTTTTTTATGGACAAATTATACAAAGATTTAACTAATGCAACACATTCAGAGCAGTTTGAAAGCGTACATTTGGCAGAGTTTCCCAACCACGTTGAAAACTTTGTTAATAAATCGTTAGAGAGCAAAATGCAAAAAGCACAAACCATTTCTTCTTTGGTATTATCACTGCGAAAAAAAGAAATGATTAAAGTGCGTCAACCGTTGCAAAAGGTAATGATTCCAGTACTTGACAAGAAAGAACGAGCTGAAATTGAAGCCATTTCGGACCTCGTAAAAGCTGAGGTAAACGTGAAAGAAATTGAATTATTAGACGATGCTTCAGGAATTTTAGTGAAGCACATTAAGCCAAATTTCAAGGCATTAGGACCCCGCTTTGGAAAAGATATGGGTCTGATTGCCAGTAAAATACAAACATTTTCTCAAGAACAAATTGCGCTATTAGAAAGAGATAAAATTAGTTGCATTGAAATTGATGGAAAAAGTATAACTTTAACCTTGGAAGATGTAGAGATTTCCTCTCAAGATATTGAAGGATGGATAGTTGCAAACGCTGGAAGTATCACAGTAGCTTTAGACATTACAATTTCTGAAGCGCTTAGAAAAGAAGGAATTGCAAGAGAGCTGGTCAACCGAATTCAGAATTTAAGAAAAGATTCGGGATTTGAAGTGACGGATAAAATTAAAGTATTTGTTCAAAAAGACGGAGTTATCGAAGCTGCGATTGCCGACAATGAACAGTACATTAAAGAGGAAACCTTAACACAAGAATTGGTGATTCTTACCGAATTAGAAAAAGGCACAGAAATTGTGTTTGACGAAGTAAAAACAAAGATATTAATTTCAAAATAGAGATTATGACAGAAGAGATTAGCAGATATTCAGATGCAGATTTAGCAGAGTTTAAAGAAATTATCCTTAAAAAAATGGAAAAGGCAAAATCAGATTTAGAGCTGATTAAAAGTGCCTATATGAATGATTTAAATAACGGAACCGACGATACTTCTCCAACATTTAAAGCTTTTGAAGAAGGAAGCGAGACGATGTCGAAAGAAGCAAATTCACAATTGGCAATCCGACAAGAAAAATTTTTACGCGATTTGAAAAATGCATTATTCCGTGTGGAAAATAAAACCTATGGTGTTTGTAAAGTAACAGGAAAATTAATCAGCAAAGAAAGATTAAAAATAGTTCCGCATGCAACCATGAGTATTGAAGCAAAAAATTTACAGCGATAATAAAACAGATTACTAGTATAACGCTCCTTAATGGAGCGTTTTTTATTAAAAATTGTGCTATTTTTGCATCAATAAAATTCATAAAATGTCTTTAAAGAAAGCGTATTTACTTGTAGTTCTGATTTTGTTAGTAGATCAGATTTCTAAAATATACATCAAAACACATTTTGTTTTGGGAGATGAAGTGACTGTTTTCAGTTGGTTCAAAATTCTTTTTATAGAAAACGAAGGAATGGCTTGGGGAACTCAAATCCCGGGGCAATATGGAAAATTAATTCTTACTTCTTTCAGGATATTAGCAGTAATTGGAATTGGATATTGGCTTTGGGATTCCGTAAAAAAGCAAAGCTCCAACTTTCTAATAGTGGCAATAGCATTAATATTAGCGGGTGCTTTTGGAAATATTATAGATTCTGTTTTTTATGGTCGAATGTTTGATTCAAGCGTTAGAAATGTAGCCACTTTATTCTCAGAGCAACCCTATGGTACTTATTTTCACGGGAAAGTGGTTGACATGCTTTATTTCCCATTTATTGAAGACTATATCCTCCCGAGTTGGTTGCCAATATGGGGCGGACAATCGTTTACCTTTTTTAATGCTATTTTCAATATTGCCGACATGGCGATTTCTACTGGAGTTGGAATTTTGATTGTGTTTAATAAAAAAGCATTTACTAAATAGCAAATACGGTTCTTTAAAAAGAATAAATCGTATTGGGAGTCACGCAATAATTCAGCGGGATATCGCCTTCAAAAACAGCTTCTATAGTTTCTTCGGCTTCAAAAAATGACAACCCAATTTTGATCGTATTTGGATGGCATTCCGACAAGAATGCGTCATAAAATCCCTTGCCGTATCCCACCCGATTACCTTTTTTGTCAAAAGCCAAAAGCGGAACAAAAACCACCTCTATTTTTGTTGACGGCACTTCAATTCCATCAACAGGTTCGGGAATATTGTAGTTGTTTTTTTTGATTTTAGTGTTGTCAGTCAATAAATAATGGGTCATCTTGGTGGTTTCAAAATCACTTTTTGAAATACAAATTTCTTTGTCTTTTCCAGATAAGAAATGTAAAATAAACTCAGTATTGACTTCATTAAATTCCGTTATAGGTAAAAAAATATGAAAGTAACTTTTCTCCCAAATGGGTAATTTAAGTAATTTATTGGCAATAGCCAAACTCAGTTCTTCCAATTCGTTTTGGGGAAGTGCATTACGCAATGCTTTATATTTTATACGAAGTTCTTGTTTAGTCATTAGAAATTAAATTAGAAATGTGAAAAATAGCATCTCCTTGATAAACAATTGGAGCTTCGTTTACATTAATAATATATCCTGAGTTCGGGGCTTTTACTTTGTGTTCAAATTTTCCATACGGGTCTGAAATAGTAGAAAGCAACGTTCCTTTTTCAACATAAGCACCAATAGTGGTTAGCCCATGAAATAAACCAGAATATTTAGCTCTGATCCAGTTTGATTTTTCTATATAGGTGATTGTTTTTGAGGTAGAATTGATTTTTTTTCTAGCGTTTAACATCCCAAAATGATGCAAGATTCGTTTGGTACCCTCAATACCTACTTGAGTAATCTCTTCATTAATGTCTAGTGATTTTCCGCCTTCAAAAAGGAGCATTTTCACGCCTAATTTATCGCAAGAATGCCGAAATGTTCCAGGAATATGTTTCGAATACAATCCAAAAGGAGCATTAAACACATCGGCAAGTGCTTTCAATTCAGGGTTTTCGGACACAATTCTCACCTGTGCGGCATTAAAACGACGTGCGCCACCCGCATGAAAATCAATAGCATAACTAACCTGTGGGATAATTTCTTTAAGTAGGTAATAAGCAAATCGGCTGGCCAAAGACCCTTTTTTACTCCCCGGGAATACCCTATTCAAATCGCGACCGTCAGGAAATTCTCGGGTTTGATTCACAAATCCAAAAACGTTGATTACGGGAATGCAAATAATGGTGCCAATTTTTGGTTTATTAATTTTTTGAACAATCAATTGCCGAACAATTTCGATGCCATTAATTTCATCGCCATGAAGTCCTGCCGAAAGCAAAATGGTTGGCCCCTCAGTTTTAGAACGAGAAACAATAATTGGAATTTTTAATTTGGTCATCGTATGGAGGGTTGCAATTTCCATATTGATGGTTTTACTTTCTCCAGGTAAAATAGGTTCGCCTAAAATCGTAATGTTTTTATGTTTAGGGATGGTCATAGTTGTAAAAAGGTTAAAAATAGGAAATTATACGGTAATAAAAATAAGTTAGCAGTTGTTTTTCGGAAATATCCATACTTATTTGTAATTTTGAATACAACAAACAAAATCAGTACCTCTGAATGAACACCCCTTCTTTAGCCCTTCAAATTCAAACATTGCCCGATGGGCCAGGAGTCTATCAGTACTATGATGCTATGGGTAAAATATTGTATGTTGGCAAAGCCAAAAACCTAAAGAAAAGGGTGGCTTCTTATTTCAATAAGGTTCATGATACGGCAAAAACTAATGTGCTGGTAAAAAAAATTGTCACCATAAAACACATTGTGGTTCCTACAGAAACCGATGCGTTATTGCTAGAAAACAACCTAATAAAAACCCTACAACCCCGATACAATGTGCTTTTGAGAGACGACAAAAGTTACCCTTGGATTTGTATAAAAAAAGAGCCGTTTTCTCGGATTTTCTCCACCCGTAGAATGATCAAAGACGGTTCGGAATATTTTGGTCCCTACACTAATTTTAAAACGGTCAATACCATTTTAGAACTTATTAAAGAATTATATCCACTGCGCACCTGCAACTACGATTTGAATGCAACCAATATAAACAACCACAAGTATAAAGTTTGTCTAGAATACCACATTGGGAACTGTAAAGGGCCTTGCGAAGGACATGAATCCATAGAGAAGTACCAATTGCAAGTTGAGGCGATTCGGCACATATTAAAAGGAAACTTCAAAGAAAGCAGTAAAGATTTCAAGAATAAAATGAAACAAATGGCTTCCGAAATGCAGTTTGAGGAAGCACAAAAAATAAAAGAAAAACTAGAAATATTAGAAAACTATCAATCGCGGTCTACAGTCATTAGCCCAAAAATTAATACCGTCGACGTGTTTTCAATAGTTGCTGACGAATCAGCAGCATTTGTTAATTTTTTGCAAGTTTCCCACGGAGCCATTATTCGCTCTCATACTATGGAAATTAAGAAAAAACTAGAAGAAACCGACCAAGAACTGCTAGAACTTGCCATAGTTGAACTTAGAGAACGGTTTCATTTAGTCACCCGAGAAATTATTGTCCCTTTTTTAATTGATCTTGGCGAAAAAATTAAAATTACCGTTCCGCAATCAGGCGATAAAAAGCATGTTTTAGACTTGTCTCTTCGAAATGCTAAATTTTACCGAATCGAACAGTTGAAACAATTGCAAATTGTAGATCCAGATCGGCATACTAACCGAATTATGGCGCAAATGAAAACAGATTTAAGACTGTCCTTTGAACCCCGCTACATTGAGTGTTTTGATAATTCAAATATTCAAGGAACCAATCCAGTTGCGGCTTGCGTGGTTTTTAAAGACGGGAAACCCAGTAAAAAAGACTACCGCCATTTCAATATTAAAACGGTTGTAGGACCTGATGATTTTGCCTCCATGGAAGAAGTCGTTTATAGAAGATACAAACGATTGCTTGACGAAAAGGAACCCTTGCCACAATTGATAATTATTGACGGGGGAAAAGGACAATTGTCCTCAGCACTGAAAAGTATCGATGCTTTGGGATTACGAGGAAAAATTGCGATTATCGGAATTGCGAAACGATTGGAAGAATTGTTTTACCCAGAAGATTCTGTCCCGCTATATTTGGATAAAAAATCAGAAACCTTAAAAGTAATCCAGCAATTGCGAAACGAAGCACACCGATTTGGAATCACTTTTCACAGAGATAAACGAAGCAAGTCAGCGCTCAACTCCTCCTTTGATTCCATTCCAGGAATTGGCGAAAAAACAATGATAACGTTATTGCAACAGTTTAAATCGGTAAAAAGATTAAAAGAAGCGACAGAAAACGAAATTTCTAAAGTCGTAGGGGTTTCAAAAGCCAAAAAAATTACCGACTTTTACACTACTACTACTAAAACCTAATTAATTTTGAAGCAAAAAAACAAGGCCATTTTATACATTATTTTCCTGCTTTCGCCTTTATCTCTTCGCTACACTTCGAGGATATCAGCTCTATCAGGGCTATTTAAATATTGCCTTTTGTATTTAATTTTTTTCGGATTTTTAGTAAATAGCACCCCATTATATTCCCAGGAACAAGCAAAGAAATCTCCAAAAATTGGACTAGTTCTCAGTGGAGGCGGCGCAAAAGGATTAGCCCACATTGGCGTATTAAAAGTCATTGAAGAGGCAGGAATAAAAATAGATTACATTGGCGGAACCAGCATGGGAGCAGTTATTGGCGGACTGTATGCCTCGGGGTATTCTGTGCAACAAATAGATTCGATTTTCAAAGCAACCAACTTTGAGTACTTAATCCAAGACTTTATTCCACGAGCATCAAAGAATTTTTATGAAAAAAGAAACGACGAATTATACGCCATTTCATTACCGTTTCAAAATTTAAAAATCGGAATTCCAGCCGGACTCTCCAAAGGAATGTACAACTATAATTTATTAGCCAGGCTGTTACACCCCATTCGTCATGTACGAGATTTTAACCAACTAAAAATCCCTTTTTTATGCATTGCCACCGATATCGAATCGGGCAAACAAGTAGTTTTAGACAACGGTTACTTGCCCCAAGCAATTCATGCAAGTGCCGCATTTCCAAGTTTGTATTCACCAGTTGAAATAGACGGAAAGGTATTGGTTGATGGCGGAGTCGTTAATAATTATCCCATCGATGAAATAAAAAAATTAGGAGCCGATATTATTATTGGAGTTGACGTTCAAGAAGATTTAAAAGACAGAACCGCCCTGGTTGATGCTACTAAAATTGTAGTTCAAATCACCAATCTTCAGATGATTGAAAACATGAAGCAGAAAATTGGACAAACCGATATTTACATCAAACCAGAAGTGGATAGTTATGGAATAATTTCCTTCAACGAACGACTGAATATTATTAAAAAAGGAGAAGAGGCTGCTTTTTCAGTTTATGAAAAGTTGAAAGCAATAGGAAGTTCTACCCCAAAAAAACAAGAAAACCGAAAAATTTCTGACAGCCTACAACTTGAAAAAATAGACACTTCGATCTTAAAAAATTATACCCGCTCTTACATCATTGGAAAACTTGGATTCAAATCTGGAAAGAAAATCAATTATGAGGACATTAAAGTGGGAATCGACAAGTTAAATGCTACTCAAAATTTTGGCGCAATTCGATATACTTTAGAGCCATTCAATTCAGGAGACAACTTGAACATCACGCTAAAAGAAAACCCAATTAAAACCTATCTGAAATTTGGGTTGCATTATGACAACTTATTTAAAAGCGGGGTGTTAATTAATCTCACTCAAAAGCATTCAATTTTTAAAAACGATGTAGTCCTATTTGACATCATTCTTGGGGATAATTTCAGGTATAATTTTGATTATTACATTGACAATGGATTTCATTGGAGCTTCGGATTAAAATCTACCTACAAAAGATTCAACAGAAATGTTGTAAATGATTTTAGTGACGGTCAAATACTATCCCAATTGAACCTTAAATCAATAAACATAGATTTTTCTGAATTAATAAATCAAGCCTATGTGCAAACAGTTTCGTTTCAGAAATTTTTGCTAGGCATAGGAGTTGAACAGAAATTCCTTCGAATAAAATCAGAAACTTTAAACACCACTACCCCAAAATTAGAGGACAGCAATTACTTTAGTATTTTTGCTAATTTAAAATACGATTCCTTAGACAACAAGCACTTCCCAAAAAAAGGGTGGTATTTCACAGGAGATTTTCAATCTTATTTATATTCAACGGACTATACCAATCAGTTCAATAGGTTTTCAATTGCGAAAGCAGATGTCGGAATCGCCAAAACATTTTATAAAAAAGCAACTATAAAAATCCAAACTGAAGCCGGATTGCCAATAGGAAATCGAAGCATTCCCTTTTTTAATTTTACCCTAGGAGGATATGGATTTGACAAAATAAATAACACAAAGCAATTTTATGGATACGATTTTTTGAGTCTTTCAGGAGACAGTTACATCAAATCTATGGTAACGTTGGATTATGAAATTTATAAAAAAAACCATGTAAATTTTTCTGCTAATTATGCCTCGATAGGCAATTCACTTTTTCGTACCATCGATTGGATTTCTAAACCACAGCATAACGGATATGCAATTGGTTATGGCTTAGAGACTATTATTGGGCCATTGGAAGTAAAATATAGTTGGTCGCCAGAACTCAGTAAAGGATTCACATGGTTTACTGTTGGATTTTGGTTTTAAAAAAAAAGCCGCCTATTTTTTTTGTTAAATGTTATATAAAAACTATATATTTGGACAGATTAATAAAAAAAATACATTATGTCTATTTGGAAAAGAAAACCACTTGATTTACTGCTAAAAGAAGCGTCTGACTCTGAAAAAGGATTGAAAAGAACGTTGACCGCTTGGTCGCTTGTTGCCCTAGGAATAGGTGCAATTATTGGTGCTGGATTATTTGTAAGAACAGCCACTGCAGCGGCTCAAAACGCAGGGCCATCGGTAACAATAGGATTTATTGTTGCGGCTATTGGATGTGCTTTAGCTGGACTATGTTATGCTGAACTGTCTTCTTCCATTCCAATATCAGGGAGTGCTTATACTTATACCTATGCTACAATGGGCGAACTTTTAGCCTGGATTATTGGCTGGGATTTAATATTAGAATATGCCGTAGGAGCGGCCACCGTTGGAATTGCTTGGAGTGAATACCTCAATAATTTACTGGTCAATGTTCTTCATACAAGTCCAATCCCTTATGCCTTTTCCCATTCTCCATTTCAGGTTTCAGATATTGGAGAACAAGGATTAATAAATTTACCCGCCTTATTTATCGTGGGAATTATTAGTTTATTATTAATCAAAGGGACACAAGAATCCGCTTTTGTAAACGGAATCATCGTAGTAGTAAAAGTTGCAATTGTAATATTGATTATTGTAATTGGTTGGAATTTCATTAATCCAGTTAATCATACTCCTTACATACCTGCTTCTTCGATTTTTACAGACGAACATGGAGTGGGTCATAGTTTTGGTGGAATTATGGGGATTCTTGGTGCAGCCGGAACAGTATTTTTTGCTTTTATTGGATTTGACGCGGTAAGCACCGCTGCTCAGGAGACAAAAAATCCAAAACGAGACATGCCAATAGGAATTTTAGGTTCATTAGCAATTTGCACGGTATTGTATATCCTTTTTGCTCACGTTTTAACTGGAGTAGCTACTGTTGAAGATTTTAGAACCGGTGGAAAAGAAGCTTCTGTTGCTTTTGCAATTGGAAAGTATATGATTGGATATCAATGGCTTGCACAGTTTGTAACCGTAGCCATATTAGCAGGATTTTCATCCGTTATTTTAGTAATGCTTTTGGGTCAGTCAAGAGTTTTTTATGCAATGGGGAAAGACGGTTTGTTGCCAAAAGCTTTCGGAGATTTACACCCAAAATACAACACACCATATAAGGCTAATCTTGCTATTTTAGTAATTGTAGGGTTATTTGCGGCTTTTATTCCTGGAGATATTGTTGGTGACATGACGAGTATTGGAACCCTTTTCGCTTTTATTTTAGTTTGTATTTCAGTTATCGTTCTAAGAAAAACAGAACCCAATATGAAGAGAGAATTTAAAACTCCATTTGTACCTCTTGTACCAATTCTTGGAGTTTTAGTTTGTCTAGCGATGATCTATGGTCTAGGTTGGACTAATTGGTTACGATTATTGGTTTGGTTGGCAATTGGTTTGGCAATCTACTTCTTTTACGGAAAGAAAAACAGCAAATTAAACAACCCAGAAAAATAAAATACTTTATAAGCATTAAAAAAGCACTTGCAAATTTATCAAAAATCAGCAAGTGCTTTTTGATTTTAAATAATTCACAATAAATAATGTCAAAAATTAAATTTTTCCGATATTTGTGTACATGAAATCGACTTGGAACGGATTATTAGGATATTTAAAATTTCTCATCAAGAGAAACCCTGAATGAATTAGGAATCATTGCATTCACCATTCATTAGTTCATCATTCAAAAATTTAAAAGTATGCCGCTATATCATAAATTAGGAAATTTCCCCCACAAAAGACACATTCAATTCGAAAAACCAAACGGCGGATTGTATTACGAACAATTATTTGGCACCGAAGGGTTTCATGGTCACTCGTCTTTGTCTTACCACGTGCATCGCCCCACTCAGGTGAAAGAAATACTGAAATCGTATTCTGTTGCCCCAAAAATCGCAATTGGGAAAAACATCAAATCATTATTGCTAAAAGGATTTGAACTCCAACCAGAATCGGATTTCCTTGACAGTAGAAAACCGATGTTAGTCAACGCAGACTGTACCATCGGATTAGCCGCGCCAAAAAACTCCCTGCGAGATTATTTCTATAAAAATGCCGATGCCGATGAACTGATTTTCATTCATAAAGGCACAGGAACATTGCGAACTATGCTCGGGAATATCCCATTCAAATATGGCGATTATCTAATCATTCCCCGCGGAATAATCTATCAAATAGATTTCGATTCCACAGAAAACCGCTTGTTTTATGTAGAGTCATTTGCCCCATTTTATACCCCAAAACGCTATAAAAATGAATCAGGACAATTGTTAGAACACGCCCCGTTTTGTGAACGCGACATCATTTTGCCCAATCAACTAGAAACCCATGACGAAAAAGGCGACTTCCTCATCAAAATCAAAAAAGAAGGAATGATTCACGAAGTAGTTTACGCCACACACCCCTTTGACGTCATCGGTTGGGACGGATATAATTTCCCTTACGGATTCAGTATTCACAATTTTGAACCCATAACAGGAAGAGTGCATCAACCACCGCCAGTGCATCAAACCTTTGAAACTGCCACTTTTGTTGTTTGTTCTTTTGTGCCGAGGTTATACGATTACCACCCAAAATCAATTCCAGCACCCTACAATCACAGCAATATTGACAGTGATGAGGTCTTGTATTATGTAGATGGCGATTTTATGTCAAGAAATAATATCGAACAAGGACACATCACCTTGCACCCAAAAGGAATTCCTCACGGACCCGCACCAGGAGCAATGGAACGGAGTATTGGACACAAAGAAACCCAAGAATTAGCCGTTATGGTTGACACTTTTCGCCCACTAATGGTAACCGAAGAAGCCATGGGGTTAGACGACGGAAAATATTACAAATCTTGGACAGAATAATAAGGAGCTATTTCCCGCTGTACACTCTATCTTTTTGTAAAAAAACAAAAAGGATGCCGTTTCCATCGGGGCTAACAAATAAGTACAAACACCAGTAGTTGGTTTTCAGAATAACCATTACCGAAAAAAATATAAAACAATGGCAAAAGAAGTAACATCCGTTGAGTACGGACTTGAAAAAATATTTGAAGGCGCTCAAGATTTCCTTCCGTTATTAGGCACAGATTATGTAGAATTTTACGTAGGAAACGCCAAGCAAGCAGCACATTATTATAAAACGGCATTTGGATATCAATCCTTAGCCTATGCTGGGCTTGAAACCGGAGTCAAAGACCGCGCTTCTTATGTGTTGAAACAAGACAAAATCCGATTGGTTTTAACCACCCCATTAATCGCAGATTCGCCCATCAATGACCACCTAAAAAAACATGGCGATGGCGTAAAAGTTATTGCGCTTTGGGTAGAGGATTCAAGAAATGCTTACGAAGAAACAATCAAAAGAGGTGCCCGTTCCTTTATGGAGCCAACCGTTGAAAAAGACGAGTTTGGTGAAGTAATTCGCTCAGGAATATACACGTATGGCGAAACGGTTCACATTTTTGTAGAACGAAAAAATTATAAAGGAATTTTCTTACCGGGTTACAAAGAATGGAAATCGGATTATAATCCAACACCAGTAGGATTAAAATACATAGACCACATGGTGGGAAATGTTGGATGGAATGAAATGAATACCTGGGTAAAGTTTTATGAAGAAGTAATGGGGTTTGTTAACTTTTTGTCTTTTGATGACAAACAAATCAACACCGAATATTCAGCTTTAATGAGTAAAGTAATGTCTAACGGAAACGGACGAATAAAATTTCCAATCAACGAACCCGCAGAAGGGAAAAAACGTTCTCAAATTGAAGAATATTTAGATTTTTATGGAGGTCCAGGAGTACAACACATTGCCATTGCAACAGACAACATCATTGAAACGGTTACTCAATTAAAAGAGAGAGGAGTAGATTTTTTATCAGCACCTCCCCATGCCTATTATGAAGCCATTCCAGAACGATTGGGGGAACACATGAAAATGATGAAGGAGGAGGTTAGTGAGTTAGAAAAACTAGCCATCATGATTGACGCTGACGAAGATGGATATTTGTTGCAAATTTTCACTAAACCAGTAGAAGACCGCCCAACATTATTCTTTGAAATCATACAAAGAATGGGTGCAAAAGGTTTTGGGGCTGGAAATTTTAAAGCTTTATTCGAATCTATAGAAAGAGAGCAAGAAAAAAGAGGCACCTTATAACAACCACGAAAACGTTTGAATTCATAAAAAAACCAACACAAAAGCATAATTTTTTGTAAAATAAATGTTAAAATTAGATTTTTGCTAAAAATAACATAAAGAAATGCATACATTTGCAATAGAATTCTGGGAGTGGTTTCCCGTTTTTCATTATAAATTTTCATAATTTATAGTTTTTGGTTGGTTAATAGCATAAAAACTCAGTCATAATTTGACTGGGTTTTTTTGTTTTAATACTTTTGGAACATTATTTGCTCTTTACCAATGGCAAACTACTTACCATGAAAAAAATAATTGTCCTTTTATTAGTGCTAACTACCCTGAGTTTTGACACATCTAAAGAAGATGCATTTGATACTGGAGAATGGTTTAAATTCAGAATTCATTACGGGATCATTAATGCAGGTTATGCTACTCTAGAAGTAAAAGAAGCAATAAAAAACAGCAAAAAAGTATTTCACGTCGTTGGGAAAGGATATACCACTGGAATGTCCCGATTTTTCTTTAAAGTGGACGACCTTTATGAAAGTTATTTTGATAAAGAAACTGGAAATCCTTATCAGTTTGTTAGAAAAATTGACGAAGGAGGCTACACCAAAAATCAAGAAGGATTTTTTTACCAAGGCGCTGACAAAGTCGTAGTCAAAGATTATAAAAAGAAAACAGAAAAGACATTTTTAATTCCAAATAATACGCAGGATATTCTTTCTACTTTTTATTACCTCCGTAATCATCCGAATGTAGAAAAATTAAAAGTTGGCGAATCCATTGCGATTGATATGTTTTTTGATGAAGAAACCACAAAGTTTAAGTTAAAATTTTTAGGTAGAGAGGATATAAACACTAAATTTGGGGTCGTTCCAACAATGATTTTTAGACCATTTGTTCAGTCAGGACGTGTGTTTAAAGAAGAAGAAAGTCTAACCGTATGGATTTCAGACGACACCAATAAAGTGCCCGTTCGGATAAAAGCTAGCCTAGCTGTTGGCTCAATAAAAGCAGACCTTGACGGGTTTAAGGGTTTAAAAACTCCCTTTACAGTAAAATCAAAAAAGTAATGAGTAAAACATCGATTTCAGAAGAAATTTTAAATCAATTAGAAGAGAAGTTTCAAAGTATTAATCAAAAAACAGAAACCCACCTAGAAGGATTATTGTGGGCAAAACCAATTACCTACTGGGATTATATACAAACCGATGCGTTATTAAATCTTCAAACGCAACGAACAACATTGCCTGATGAACTTGTTTTTATTATGTATCATCAAGTCAATGAATTATTATTCAAAATGATTCTTTGGGAAATTGAACAAATTGCCCATGCCCCAAAATTAGAAGCTACTTTTTTTTCAGAACGCCTTACGCGAATTAGCAGGTATTTTGATATGCTAACAACTTCGTTCGACATCATGGGTGACGGAATGGAAGTAGAACAATACATGAAGTTTAGAAACACATTGACCCCAGCTAGTGGTTTTCAAAGTGCACAATACCGACTCATAGAATTTGCCTCCACCGATTTAATAAATCTTATCGACCACCGATTTAGAGCCACCATTGACCGAACTACTTCCTACGAACATGCGTTGGAACATTTGTACTGGCAAGCTGCTGGGAAAGATTATAAAACTGGAGAAAAATCATATTTGTTAGCAGCATTCGAAAGAAAATATAAGGATTCTTTTATCAGATATATGAAAGAATACAACACGATTAACATTTGGCAAAAATTTAAACAATTGTCAGAATCAGATCAAAAAAATCCAACATTAGTTGCCGCAATGAGGCATTATGATCACACCGTTAACGTCACGTGGGTTATGGGTCATTTAAATGCTGCGCGAAAATATATCGATAGTGGCCAAGGATCAGGAGAAGCAACTGGTGGAAGCGATTGGAAAAAATACATGCATCCAAAATATCAAAGAAGAATATTTTTTCCTGAATTATGGAGTGACGAAGAATTAAAAAATTGGGGGGAAGAATAACACCTCAAAAAATGCATCAACTTGAAAAGAATAGCCCTTTTTCTTTTACTACTATTTACCCTTTTTTCCTGTGATAAATCAAAGGAAAAAGGAAATAATTTAAAACGCACCGACCCAATCATTATTGAGTTTGGATATCGTTTTAATGACTTTGATGTCGTGCAAGACACCATTCAAAGCGGAGACACTTTTGGGAGTATTTTAGAGGAACAATTTCTTGGTGACAAACAAGTTTTTGACATTGTAGAAAAAGTAAAAGATACTTTTGATGTCCGCACCATTCGAAAAGGAAAACCAGTTACATTACTTCGCTCGAAAGACAAAACAAAAAAATTACAAGTTTTTGTTTATCAACCCGACCGACTCAGTTACTATGTTATTGACCTTAGAGATTCTGTGGTAGTAAGAAAAGTAATAAAGCCAGTCAAAATAAAACGGCGCACCATTGCAGGACAATTAGATGGATCGCTCTCGGAAACCCTAGAAAAAGAAAAAGTGGAAGGGTCGTTAGCCTTCAACATTTCAAAAATATATGCGTGGTCCATTGACTTTTTTAAACTACAAAAAGGGGACAAATTCGCAATTACTTTCACAGAGCGCTATATAAATGACACAATTTATGATGGCGTTGATAGTTTAGAAGCCGCTTTTTTTGAATATAAAGGAAAAACAATATACGCTTTCCCATTTATTCAGGACGAAAAAACAGGAAAAATAGATTATTATGACGAGGAAGGTAAAGTTCTTAGAAATGTGTTTTTGAAATCTCCTTTAAAGTTTATCAATATTACTTCACGATTTGCCAAGACCAGGTTTCATCCAGTTCAAAAAATGTGGAAAGCACATAAAGGGACTGATTATGCCGCATCACACGGAACACCAATCATGACAACTGCCGCAGGAATAGTCGAACAAACTGGATTTACAGCAGGAAATGGTAACTTTGTCAAAGTAAAACACGACCGAATGTATGCAACACAATATCTTCACATGTCTAAAATAATGGTCAAGCGAGGACAACGAGTAACACAAGGACAAACCATCGGAAAGGTTGGAAGCACAGGGCTAGCAACTGGGCCGCATGTTTGTTATCGGTTTTGGAAAAATGGAGTGCAAGTAGATGCTTTAAAGCTAAAACTTCCCAATTCAATTCCAATGAATTCAAAACACAAACCAAGATTCCTTGCTCAAATGATTCCTTTAAAAAAAGAACTGGACAGCATTGCCAAATTAAAATTTAATAAATAAAAGAAACTAAAATCCAATGGCTTTAGATAATATCAATCCAACAAAAACGAATGCTTGGGCTAAATTACAGCACCATTTTAATGAAATTAATTCGACACCAATTCAGGAACTTTTCAAAAAAGATTCAGATAGAGCGTCAAAATTTCACATAAAGTGGAATCAATTTTTGTTAGACTATTCGAAAAACAACATTACGCAAGAAACAATGGATTTACTATTGGATTTAGCTAATGAAGTAGGTTTAAAAGGAGCAATATCAGCTTATTTTGAAGGAGAAAGCATTAATCAAACTGAAGATAGAGCCGTTCTTCATACTGCGTTACGGGCTCCAGAATCAGCCAATATTTTTGTGGAAGGGAAAAATATTGTTCCTGAGATTTATCAAGTCAAAAATAACATCCGAACTTTTTCAGACGAAGTAATCAACGGAATTAGAGTAGGCCATTCAGGCAAACCTTTTACGACCATAGTAAATATTGGGATTGGAGGATCAGATTTAGGCCCAGCAATGGTTGTCGAGGCATTACAATATTATAAAAACCATCTTGAGGTTTATTTTGTTTCCAATATTGATGGCGATCACGTTAACGAGGTACTCAAGAAAATTAATCCAGAAACGACCCTTTTTGTAATCGTTTCTAAAACATTTACTACACAAGAAACACTCACTAACTCGGAGACAATTAGGTCTTGGTTTTTAAAATCGGCAACGCAAGAAGCTGTGGCAAAACATTTTGTCGCCGTTTCGACTAATACTAAGAAAGTCACCGAATTTGGAATAGATGAAAACAATATTTTTCCAATGTGGGATTGGGTTGGCGGAAGATTTTCATTATGGAGTGCGGTCGGATTATCGATTAGTTTAGGCATTGGCTTCGATAATTTTGATAAAATATTAAAAGGCGCTCATAAAATGGATGAGCATTTTAAAACGACTGCATTTGATAAAAATATTCCAGTAGTTTTAGCCGTAATTAGTATTTGGTATAATAATTTCTTTGGAGCCGAAAGTGAAGCCCTAATTCCCTATACCCAGTATTTGCAAAAATTAGCACCCTATTTGCAACAAGGCATTATGGAAAGTAATGGGAAAAGCGTGGGAAGAGATGGAAAACCAGTTAATTATCAAACAGGAACAATTATTTGGGGCGAACCAGGAACGAACTCGCAACACGCCTTTTTTCAATTATTGCATCAGGGAACCAAGTTAATTCCAACCGATTTTATCGGATTTATTTTCCCTTTACATGGGAATAAAGAGCACCATGATAAATTGATGTCTAATTTCTTTGCGCAAACAGAAGCATTGTTACATGGAAAAACTGAAGCACAAGTAATAAAAGAGTTTGCAGCACAAGGAATTTCTGCAGAACAAGCTACTTTTTTACTGCCGTTTAAAGTTTTTCCGGGAAACAAACCAACCAACACCTTTTTAATAGATCAATTGACACCAGAAACATTAGGGTCGTTAATTGCAATGTACGAACACAAGATTTTTGTTCAGGGAATCATTTGGAATATTTTTAGTTACGATCAGTGGGGAGTAGAACTTGGAAAGCAATTGGCCAATTCGATTTTAAACGAAATAAACGCCAAGAATACTAGTAATCATGACTCGTCCACTAGTTTACTGCTTAATCATTACACGAATCAAAAATAGAATACGTTAAAAAAAGTTTAAAAAATTAGATTTTCTTAACATTTATTTAACGTTTTATAGAAAATAAAATTTCAATTTTGCAAAAAATTTTTAACCCAAATTAACAAAAATGAAAAATTTGAAAATTAATTTATTCATGGTTTTGTTTCTTGTATCTGCATCAATTGCATTTGCCCAAGAAACTGTAAAAGATTCCACTGAAAACGCTCAACTTGAAGAGGTAGTTGTCATTGGTAAAGGTGTAATGGATTTAGCGAAAGACAGAAAAACTCCTATTGCGGTTTCTTCTATCAAAGCAGCAGAAATTCAAGCAAAAGTTGGTTCTTCTGATATTACACAAACAATGGTTAACACTCCATCTGTATATGTTGCAGGTCAAGCGGGTGGTTTTGGAGATTCTAGAATTAGTGTTAGAGGATTTCAACAAGACAACACGGCATTTTTACTTAACGGACAACCAATTAATGGTATGGAAGACGGTAAAATGTACTGGTCAAACTGGTCAGGGATGTCAGATATTGCCAATGGAATTCAAATCCAAAGAGGTTTAGGATCTTCTAAATTAGCGATATCTTCTGTTGGAGGTACAGTAAACTTTATTACTAAAGCTACTGACAAAAAAGAAGGAGGATTTTCTTCTGTAGGAGTTGCTAATGATAATTATTTGAAAACTACAGTTGGATACAATACTGGAATGAGCAAAAGCGGATGGGGAATGAGTTTCATGTTGACACACTGGCAAGGAGATGGTTATAATGACGGTACCAATGGTGCAGGACAAAACTACTTCATTTCTGTGGGTTATAAATTAAATGAAAAACACAACTTCAACTTCTTGTTGACTGGTGCTCCACAATGGCACGATCAAAATTATACTAAAAGAATCTCTGATTATTTAGGATTTGGTAGAAAATATAACAATAACTACGGTTATTTAAACGGTCGATTCTTATCTGAAAGAACCAACTTTTACCACAAACCAGTAGCTAACTTCAACTGGGATTTCAAAATTAATGAGAAAACAGATTTATCTACTGTAGTATATGCCTCATGGGGTAGAGGTGGTGGAACAGGAAATTATGGTGGGGCTAAAAAGAGCATCAGCCAATTCAACCCTTACCTTAATGCAAATCAAAACACGTACATCAATTTTGATTTAATTAATGCTACTAATGCTGCTTTAGCTAATGGAGCAGGAACATTTGCAAACAGTTATTTAATTCGTTCTTCAATGAACAATCACTCTTGGTTTGGAGCGGTTTCCAACTTAAAACACAAATTGTCTGAAAATTTAAATTTAAATGCAGGACTTGATTTAAGAACCTATTACGGAACACACTACCGACAAGTAAATCACTTTTTAGGATTATCTACTTTTACAGATGCTAGAAAATTAAGAGGAGCTAACCACTTAACTCAAGGAAGTAACGTAAACCAAGTGGTAAATCAAGCATTATCTACTAATCCATGGGATGCAATGTTTAGCCCACAAGTTGAACAAAATCAAAAAATTGATTATGATAACAGTGAAAGAATCTCTTATGGTGGAGTATTTGGTCAAATAGAATACAGTAAAGATAATTTATCAGCATTCTTCCAAGGAGCGATTTCTAATCAAACGCACCAAAGATTTGACCGATACGATTATTTGCCAGAATTTGAAAATTCTGAGAAAGTAAGCAACCTTGGATACAATGTTAAAGCAGGAGGTAGTTATTCTATCGGAAATAACCACTCTGTTTTTGTTAACGCGGGTTACTATTCTCGTCAACCTTACCATGATAATATTTATTTGAACTTTACTAATGAAGTAAATCCATTAACTTCAAATGAAAAAATCTTAGGCCTAGAAGCTGGATACAACTTTAAGTCTAAAATGTTCACAGCAAGTGTTAATGCATACAGAACCGCTTGGCAAGATAGAGTAGTTTCTTCTTCAAGAGTGGTTACATTAGCAACTGAAACAATTGGAACTACTACATTAACCCAAGGAGATTTAGTATACAAATCAAACCTTGGCGTGGAGCAAGTTCACACAGGTTTAGAATTAGATTTCGTATTCAAACCGTTTAGTTCTTTAGATGTTAAAGGATTTGCTTCTGTTGGAAATTGGGAATATAATGGAAACTCAACAACAAGACAAACAGATGAAAACCAAAATTTATTATCAGAAACGTTAGTTGACGTTGACGGTGGAAAAGTTGGTGATGCTGCTCAAACAACATGGGGATTAGGAGCAAAATATGAAATCGTTAAACGATTTTCAATTGATGCTGACTGGAGAAACTATGATGATTTATACTCTAATGTAGGTGCAGTGAAAGAAAATTTACAATTACCAAGTTATGATCTTGTTGACGCTGGAATTTCATACAAAATGTTAGTAGGGTCAAAAAGCAAAGACAGTGTAGTTTTCAGAATCAACGTGAATAACGTTTTTGACGAAATATATTTATCTGAATTAACTAGTAACATTAAAGTTACAGATAATATCAGCTCAACTAATGCTGCATTAGGAACCTACCAGTCAAAAGGAAGAGTTTACAACGGTATTGCTGATGCAAATCAAGGTTTCTTCGGATTTGGAAGAACTTGGAATGTAGCGATTCGTTATAACTTCTAGTTAGAACTAATTAAACAAAATTAAAACGGCATTCTTAACAAAGAATGCCGTTTTTTTTATGTCTTTTTCCTATATTTGTTTTTATTCAACAAGAAATAGTAACATGGACACGTACTCAATTATTCAAAAGCTCCACTCAGGGTGGGCTTATTTAGCGTTAACACTACTTGTAATCGCTCTACTTAACTCCGTCATCAAGTCGACAACTAATAAAGAATTTTCTCCTAAAGATCGTAAAATCGCTTTATTTGCTTTAATAGGAGCGCACATTCAATTAGTAGTTGGTTTTGTTTTATATTTCGTATCTCCTATAGGATTTGCAAGTTTAGGAGAAATGGCAATCAAAGAAGTTCGTCTGACCTCTTTAGAACATCCTTTAATCAATATTCTAGCCATTGTATTAATTACAATTGGTTGGTCGAAACATAAAAAACTTCAAGACAGTAAAGCCAAGTTTAAAACATTTTGTATTTTTTATGGTTTAGGATTGCTACTCATCGTAAGCAGAATTCCATGGAAAATGTGGTTCTAGAAACCAAAAAGTCCTTATCTAGGACTTTTTTTAGCCTATAAGGTTTTTTATAAACTAGAAATTTTTCTTAATGAAACAAAGATCAATCACAAAAAACATTGCTATTCTAGGAATTTTTATTCTATTTGGACTATCCATTTTCGCACAATCGATACAAAAATCGCCACTTTCAATCGCCACACAAGACACTATAAAACTGCCGCTTACTGAAATTGATTCGCTTTCTGTATCAACAAAGTTTCAATTCAAGGGATTTAAAAAAAGCGCAAGGGCTTCCTATTATGCCAATAAATTCAATGGTAAAAAAACGGCAAGTGGCACTAAATTCTCCAATGAGAAATATACTGCGGCGCACAGAAAATTACCATTCGGTACTTTAGTAAAAGTAACAAACGAAGCAAACGGGAAGTCAGTAATTGTAGAAATAAATGACCGAGGTCCTTTTTCAAGAGGTCGTGAAATCGATTTGTCAAGACGCGCTTTTATGGAAATCGCTGTAAATAAAAATAGCGGTTCATTGATTGTAACGCTTCAACTTGTAGAAAAAAAAGGAGTACCAGCCAAAAAAATTACTTCAAAAAAACCCTAAGCTACCAAGTTTTAAATGGTTTTTTAGATAAAAAAGAATTGTAATAACATTTCTCATTCGTAACTTCTTTGCCCAACCAACTGGGTTTTTCGAAACTATCCGTTTCAGAATTAACTTCTAGTTCTGCCAAAATCAATCCTTCATTTTCACCATGAAAAACATCAACCTCAAACGTAAAGTTGCCTTTTTGTATTGCATAACGTGTTTTTTCAATTCGACCTGCTTCACATAATTCTAGCAAGGCTTTGGCCTCAGAAACTAAAATCTCTTTTTCCCATTCAAACCGAGTCATTCCAGAGGCATTCCCTTTTCCTTTTATGGTCAAAAACCCCTGTTCTCCCTTGATTCTCACCCGAACCGTACGTTCAATTACCGAACTCAAATAGCCTTGCGCAATCGAATAATGCGTGTACGATTCCCCAATAAAATCAGTAGAATTCACCAAAAACTTTCTTTCTATTTCTATCATTTTCTCTTTTTTTTGGAGCTATTCCCGCTTTTCGTTAAATCCATCAATGGTTTCCTTCGTCAACATTGGTGGGATACCACTTCAATCGGGGCTAGTCAGTTTTTCAAAAGTACCATTTATTATTTAAAAAATCATTCTCGTTTTATTCCTTTTCCGTTGATAATGCAACCGTTGTTTTTTATAAATTTGTTGCATGTCAGAATTGCAAACCAATAGAAAAATTATTCATATCGACATGGATGCTTTCTATGCATCGGTGGAGCAAATGGATAACCCCGCCATACGAGGAAAGCCCGTAGCTGTTGGAGGAAACGAAATTAGAGGAGTTGTTTCTGCCGCAAGTTACGAAGCTCGAAAATTTGGCGTTCGCAGTGCAATTAGTGGTTTTATCGCAAAGAAAAATTGTCCAGACTTGATCTTTGTACCCCCTCGATTTGATCGGTATAAGGAAATTTCACTCCAAATTAGAAAAATATTTTATGACTATACGGACTTGGTAGAACCGTTATCTCTCGATGAAGCCTATCTCGATGTTACTCAAAATAAAAAAGGAAATCCAAGCGCTTCCATATTGGCACAAGAAATTCGTATGCGCATTAAAAATGAGATCGGATTAACCGCTTCTGCAGGGATTTCAGTAAATAAATTTATTGCTAAAGTAGCAAGCGACATTAACAAACCGGACGGTCAAAAAACGGTGGCTCCCGAAGAAATTAGTTCTTTTTTAGAAGAATTGCCTATTCGAAAATTTTACGGTGTGGGAAAAGTAACTACTGAAAAAATGTACCAACTCGGAATATTTACAGGGTTAGATTTAAAAAACAAGTCACAAGAGTTTTTAGAAAAGCAGTTTGGTAAATCAGGCACTTATTATTTCGAAGTCGTTCGTGGAATTCATAATAGCGAAGTAAAGCCTAATAGAATCGCAAAATCAGTTGCGGCAGAACATACTTTTGACGAAAATTTAACTTCCGAAATATACATGCAAGAACGATTAGTCAAAATCGCTGAGGTATTGGAACGCCGACTAAAAAAGCACAAAATTGCGGGGAAGACGGTTACGCTTAAAATAAAATTTAGCGATTTTTCTCAACAAACACGTAGTAAAACGCTCCCCTATTTTATTTCAGATTCGGGATTGCTTTTTGAAACCGCAAAGGAATTGTTGTACCAAGAACGCATGAAAAATTCGGTTCGGTTATTAGGAATTTCATTAAGTAATCTAAATACAGAAATTAAAAAAACAGTTGTGGTTCAATTAAAATTTGAATTTTAACAAAAAAGGCCAGACGACTGCCTGACCTTTTTTTATTGAACTAACGTATTATTCGATTTCACAAACCCGTAAGGTATTTACCATTCCTTTATCTACTATTGGCATTGCTGCCAAATTAATTAACATATCGCCTTGTTCAACACATCCTTCTTGTTTAGCAATCAAATTAATGTCGGAAATAGTATCGTCTGTGCTTTCAAATTTATCATAATAAAAAGATTTAACTCCCCAAAGTAAATTCAGTTGGGTTAATATTCTTTTGTTCGAAGTAAATACTAAAATATGTGATTTTGGTCTCCAAGCCGAAATTTGAAAAGCAGTATATCCACTATTGGTAAGGGTACTAATTGCTTTGGCATTAATTGCATTAGCCATTTGTGCTGCATGCTGACAAATCGTTTTAGTAATGTATCTTTTAGTCTTAATTTGAGGGGTATTTTGAGGAACTTGGATCAGTGAAGAGTCTTCTACGGCTTCAATTATTTGACTCATTCTTTCAATCACCTGAACGGGATAGTTTCCTACAGAAGTTTCTCCAGACAACATTACCGCATCGGCTCCATCCATAACAGAGTTGGCTACATCGTTTACTTCAGCTCTTGTAGGAGTTAGGCTTGTAATCATCGTTTCCATCATTTGGGTAGCGATTATTACTGGAATACGAGCGGTCTTAGCACGATGAACTAAATTCTTTTGAATTAATGGAACTTCGTGAGCAGGAACCTCAACTCCTAAGTCGCCACGCGCAACCATTAATCCATCACAATGAGCTACTATCGTATCTATATTAGCCACTCCTTCTGGTTTTTCTATTTTGGCAATGACAGGAATTTTGTGTTCGGAGTGTTTTGCAATTAATTCGTTCAATTCCATTAAATCTTCTGCTGTTCTAACAAACGAAAGGGCAATCCAATCAACTTTTTGTTCAATAGCAAATAGTGCGTCTTTAATATCTTTTGCGGTCAACGCAGGTAAGGAAACTTTTGTATTAGGTAAATTTACCCCCTTTTTAGATTTTAGAGGACCTCCTTGAATCACTTTACAAACCACTTCTGTAGTTCGATTGGTTTCAACTGCTTCAAAAATTAATTTTCCATCATCAAGAAGGATTCGTTCTCCTGGATTTACATCACTTGGAAACTCTTTATAATTCATATAAACTCGGTCAGCAGTACCTAGAATATCTTCTGCAGTAGTAAAAGTTATTAAATCGCCATCTTTGACAACGACGTCTTCTTTCATTACGCCCACGCGAAGTTTTGGTCCTTGTAAATCACCTAGAATAGCTGTGGTATAACCAAATTCATCATTTAATCCTCGAATTAAATCTATTTTTGATTTTACATCTTCATAATCAGCATGAGAAAAATTAACTCGAAAAACGTTAACTCCAGCGTCTATCATCTCTTTCAAAACGGCTCTAGAACTACATGCAGGCCCTAGTGTGGCTACAATTTTAGTTTTTTTATTTGTTGGCATTAGTATTATAAAATTAAATTATTTTTAGATTTCATTAGTAAGCTATCTACAGAATAAACGGCAGATATGCTTTTTATTTTATTTATTTTACTTGTAATTTCGTTAGTTGGAATAGTCGAATTTTCGATTTTTAAAAAAAAATCTACTTTCTTTAACTCGGGTATCAAATATACTTTGGTAGTCATTTCTACACTTGCCTGGGAAAATAAATTTTGACTGTCGGTACTATTTTTAATCGAAATTTCATTTTTGTTTTGAATCAAATTCCAATAGTTTTCTTTTTCAAAATCATCGAAGCTAAATCTAGAAAAATGGGTTTCTCCCGACTTACTATTTAAAGTGATGTCAGTATTTTTTTTACTTAAAAGAATTGGCAATTTTTGATTGATAAAATAAGCTAAACGATAATCTTCTAATGAAGTATGTATGGCAATTAGCTCATAATCAATCTCGTCAAATTCATCAAATTGTAATCTGTGAACAGCCATTTGTATTGAAATAAGATGTAAATATAGTATTTATAGAGAATAAAAAGGAGCGATATTCATAATGTTGCCTTTAAATTTTAACGAAATCGTTGTAGAAGCACAATTATTTTATTCTTTTCTTATCTATTTTTTCTTGAAAGGCAAAATAAGCTCTTTGAGATGCTTTTTCCTCTGCTTTCTTTTTAGAGGTGGCTCGTGCTTTTGCTATTACTTTGTCGTCAATGCTTAATCGAACACCAAAAAGGCGTTCTCCACTGATGCTATTGTCTTCAAAAACATCATAATGAAACGCTTTTTTTTCTTTTTGACACCATTCAATCAGTAAACTTTTATAGCTAATTACTTTTCCTTCTAGTTTTGCAATATCAACATAAGGTATAATTACTCTTTTTTGAATGAATTTTTCGCAGTAGGAATAGCCTCTATCTAAATAGATTGCTCCAAGGAGTGCTTCAAAAAGATTGCCATGAATGTTTTCTCCAAAATTAGAAACGGGAACTTTACTTTCTATAAATCTGATAAGATGTAAATCTCTTCCTAATTCATTTAAATGTTCTCTACTGACAATTTTGGAACGCATTTTAGTTAAATATCCTTCATCGCCAGTTGGGGTTTCATTAAAAAGATAGGCAGCAATCACCGCACTAATCATGGCATCGCCTAAAAACTCTAAGCGTTCATAATTGATCGGATTTCCTTCTAAATCTACTTTGCTTAAAGACCGATGGGTGAATGCTTTTTTATAAATGGAAAGTGTAATGGGTTGAAAAGTAAGAATTTTTGAAAGTGCATTAAAAAAAATCCCGTCTTCATGAGCACGGGATTTTTGAAATATTTTTTTTAAAAAGTTCATAGAATTCAATTAGATTTCTAACTTTTTTACCAATACACATGCATTGTGTCCACCAAAACCAAAAGTGTTACTCATTAAAACAGAAACGTCTCTTTTTTGAGGTTTATTAAAGGTAAAATTTAACTTAGAATCAATTCCTTCATCATCGGTAAAATGATTAATAGTTGGCGGGATAATGCCATGCTTTATAGAAAGAATGGAAGAAATTGTTTCAATTGCTCCAGCCGCTCCTAATAAGTGTCCGGTCATCGATTTTGTCGAGTTAAGGTTCATTGAATAGGCATGTTCTCCAAAAACGTGAAGAATGGCCTTGCTTTCTGCAATGTCTCCTAACGGCGTTGATGTTCCGTGCATATTTACTCCATCTACATCTGTGGGTTGTAATCCGGCATCACGCAAGCAGTTCATCATTACATTTTTTGCCCCTAAGCCTTCAGGATGTGGAGCAGTAATATGATAAGCATCTGCCGACATTCCTCCGCCTCCAATTTCGCAATATATTTTTGCGCCACGGGCTACAGCATGTTGGTATTCTTCCAGAATCAAAGCACCCGCTCCTTCTCCAAGCACAAAGCCATCTCTGTCTTTGTCCATAGGTCTAGAAGCTGTTTTTGGGTCGTCATTTCTGGTTGACAAAGCATGCATCGCATTAAATCCTCCCATTCCAGCAATAGTTACGGCGGCTTCAGAACCTCCAGTTACCATAATATCGGCGTGTCCTAATCGGATATAATTGAACGCGTCAATAATTGCATTGGTTGAAGAAGCACAAGCAGAAACCGTTCCGAAATTAGGCCCTCTAAAACCATATTTGATTGAAATATGCCCACAAGCAATATCGCCAATCATTTTTGGGATAAAGAAAGGATTGAATTTTGGAGTTCCGTCTCCGGCAGCAAAATTAAGTACTTCGATTTGAAAAGTTTCTAAACCTCCAATTCCAGAACCCCAAATTACGCCAGCACGATCTTTGTCTATGGCCTCTAAATCAAAATTAGCGTCATTCATTGCCTCTTCCGATGAAACCATTGCATATTGTGCATATCGGTCCATTTTTCTAGCTTCTTTTCTGTCAAGAAAATCTTCTACATTGAACCCTTTTAACTCACAAGCAAATTGAGTCTTAAATTTTGAAGCGTCGAAATAAGTAATCGGAGCAGCACCACTAACTCCTGCTAGTAATCCATTCCAATACGCTTCAATGGTATTCCCAATAGGAGTAAGCGCACCTAAACCAGTTACTACTACTCGCCTTAATTCCATATCTTTAATTTTTGAGTTAGATAACTAAACAAATAATACCTATGCTTTCTTCTATGTTAAATCATAAAAAGTCATAGGTATTACAATAAATTATAGTTGTGATTGTTGCCAATCAATAAATTCAATAAAAAATAATAACACCCGTAATCTATGAAGAGTACGGGTGAAATAATATTATTTTTTTGCTTCTTCAATGTAAGAAATTGCTTGACCTACAGTAGCAATGTTTTCTGCTTGATCGTCTGGAATTTGGATGTCAAATTCTTTTTCAAACTCCATAATAAGTTCAACAGTGTCTAATGAATCAGCTCCTAAATCATTTGTGAAGCTAGCTTCTGTTACAACTTCGTTTTCGTCAACGCCTAATTTGTCTACGATAATCGCTTTAACTCTTGATGCAATGTCTGACATAATCTTTAATTTTAAAATTTAAATTGTTTGCAAAAATAAAAAACTTTATTTTAAATCCACGTTTTAGTTAATAAATGTGACAACGAAATTAAAAAAATAATTCAATAAAGACTTCTAAATTCTATTTATTATCGTTTTTTATTCTTTTTTTTGTATCATAAAAGAAACCTATAAATGAAGAATATTATCCTTTTTGCGTCTGGTTCAGGAACAAATGCTGCTAATATAGTCTCCTATTTCAATTCGAAACCAACAGCAAAAGTGGTTGCTATTTTTTCTAATAATCCAAATGCCAAAGTAGTAGAACGTGCAAAGATGTTGAACGTTCCAACAATTGTTTTTGATAAAGAAGCACTTTCCTCTGGCGAATTATTTCAAAAAATAACTAGTTTCAATCCTGATCTCATTGTCCTAGCAGGTTTTTTATTAAAATTTCCGGAAACTATTATCGCTAGTTTTCCAAATAAAATAATCAACATCCATCCTTCGTTATTACCTGAATATGGCGGAAAAGGAATGTATGGAATGAAAGTTCATCAGGCTGTTTTAGCCAATAAAGAAATACAAACTGGAATTACCATTCATTATGTAAACGAACACTACGACGAAGGAGAATTCATTTTTCAAAAAGCCATAAATATTGAAGAATGCCAAACACCAGAAGAAATCGCACAAAAAATACATGAATTAGAACACCACTACTTTCCTGAAGTGATAGAAAAGTTAATCACCCAAGTTGGAACACCTAAAACCATTTAACAATTGGATCATCAAGTACATATTTATACCGATGGCGCTTCCAAAGGAAATCCAGGTCCTGGAGGCTACGGCGTGGTCATGGAATGGGTGGGAAAACCCTACCGAAAAGAATTTTATGAAGGCTTTCGATTGACCACTAACAACCGCATGGAGTTATTAGCTGTAATTGTTGGCCTCGAAAAGTTAAAAACACCAAACACGAAAGTCTTGGTAGTTTCTGATTCTAAATACGTGGTCGATTCGGTAGAAAAAAAATGGGTCTTAGGCTGGGAAAAAAAAGGATTCGCCGACAGGAAAAACGCTGATTTATGGAAACGCTTTTTACTTATTTATAGAAAACATCAGGTTGATTTTAAATGGATAAAAGGCCATAACAACCACATTCAAAACGAACGCTGCGACCAATTAGCAGTTATGGCATCTGCGCAAAAAGAACTATCAGTAGATGCTTTTTATGAAAAAGAAGACGCAAAGTTGTTGTGATAATTTTGCCTCTTTTAACCTTTGCAACTTTCAATCGTATAAACTATCTTTGACCCTTAATTTGAGATTGCCTCGAATCTCGTAATGACAAAAAAATGAACAAATTATTGATCGTGGGAACCGTAGCTTTCGACGCCATTGAAACACCTTTCGGAAAAACAGACAAAATACTTGGTGGCGCAGGGACCTATATCGGACTTTCTGCCTCTCATTTTAACCTACAATCGGCAATAGTTTCTGTCGTTGGAGATGATTTTCCACAAGAATATTTAGATTTATTAACCAATAGAAATATTGACATCTCAGGTCTAGAAATCGTTAAAGGAGGAAAAACATTCTTCTGGAGCGGACGCTACCACAACGATTTGAATTCTAGAGACACCCTTGATACACAATTGAATGTATTGGCTGATTTCCAACCAAAAGTACCTGAAAATTTTAAAAATGCCGATGTCGTAATGCTAGGAAATTTGCACCCATTAGTGCAAAGCAGCGTTTTAGACCAAATGGAAACTCAACCAAAATTAGTGGTTTTAGACACCATGAATTTCTGGATGGATTGTGCATTAGACGATTTATTGAACGTAATCAAACGAGTAGATGT
>JBIHZQ010000065.1:0-11432 GCA_044231345.1 Flavobacterium sp. | reverse complement strand
GCGATCCAACCGCCTAAAATTCCTAAAAACATACTTATTCCGATGATGAAAGGGTACAATAAAAGAGCTATTATTTTTGGGAAAACTAGATAATTTAAAGAGTTTACTCCCATTACTTCGAGTGCGTCTATTTGTTCAGTAACTCTCATTGTACCAATACTTGATGTTATAAATGACCCCATTTTTCCTGCCATAATAATAGAGATAAAAGTGGGTGCAAATTCAAGAATTACCGATTGTCTGGTGGCAAATCCGATAAGGTATTTTGGTATCAAAGGATTGGTTAAATTTAATGCGGTTTGGATGGCTACCACTCCTCCAACGAAAAAGGAAATGAAGGCCACGATTCCGAGGGAACCTATTATTAAATCATCGATTTCCTTGAGGATGAGCGTTTTCATCACAGACCATTTTGTTGGTTTGTTAAACACCTCTTTCCACATTAAAAAATATTTTCCGATTTGCGATAAATAGCGAATGAGCATCATGGTTTACAAATAGTAGCGAAATTAGTTATAAGTTATGAGTTTTGAATTAGGAATCAGTTATTTTTTCAATTATTCCTTGTTTTCATTTATCCAAACAATTTTTTTTTCATTTTGCTAATCCGATAATTACGAATAAACGATGCTTGTTCATTGGTAACTAGTAATTCTTTTTTTACTTTTTTGGCCTTCCAATATCCTTGTAAATAATCAATAAATAGAAAAGGACTCTTTTTCATATAAGCCAGTTTTGCCGAAGCAATTGCCGTTATTAATAATCCATATCCCAAGCAATAAAAAGCTTCTCCTTGTTTGAAACGAGCGGCTTTGTTATAATTGGCGCCAGTAGGTTTTAAATGTTTTACCTTTAATGACGCATCGGTTACTATTTTCCAATTATAAAATTTACATAATAATTCGTCTACTGTATCCCAACCCATAGCAGGTTTTAAACCACCAATATCAGTAAAACATTCTTTTCTATAGGCTTTAAATGCACCTCTAATATGGTCTTTGTCTGTTAAATTTTCTAAAATCCAATCTCCATTTTTTTCAATATAGGCGAATCCACCCGCCATACCAATTTTTTCATCGGACTGAAAGTGGTTAATAATCGTTTCAAAGTAATTGAGCGGGACTATTAAATCAGCATCTAATTTTACAATGATGTCGTAATTGTCATCAATGGTTTCTATTCCCTTTTGAAAGGCTTGAATAACCTTGCTGCCTGGAAGATGAATGGCTTCTGAAGTTTTATTAATCAATGAAATATACGGGTATTTTTTTGCAAATGACGTAACAATTTCAGCTGTTGCATCAGTAGAATTATCATTTACAACTACAATTTTTGATGCCAAAACCGTTTGCGATACTAACGATTCCAAGGTCAAATGGATGAAATCGGCTTCGTTATGAGCAGGAATAATTAAGTAATAGTTCATTTTTTATAAAGTCTACTGCAAATATCCTTATTTTTGTCGGTATTATGATAATTTATTTTACTTGAAAAATAATTGTGCGGTTGTTATTGTGACTTATAATGGGAGTCATTGGATTGAAAAAAACATTTCTTCTCTCCTCAAATCTTCTTTTCCCATAACTATTATTGTCGTTGATAATGCCTCAACAGACACTACTTTAGCTATTTTAGAAAAATTTCCAGAAATTTATTGTATAAAAAGCGAAGTTAATCTTGGTTTTGGCAAAGCGAATAATATTGGAATTCGATATGCAATTGAAAATGATTTTAATTCCATTTTTTTGTTAAATCAAGATACTTGGGTGTTTGAAAATACGATTAAAACATTAATTGAAAAATTAAAATTATTTCCAGAGTTTGGCATTTTAAGTCCGCTACATTTCTCGTCGGATGAAATAAAATTGGACAAAAATTTTGAATCGTATTATAATCGTAAAACACATTTTTTTGATAATAGTTTAGCTGAAGTGCCATTTGTTAATGCCGCTGCCTGGCTGATTAACTCCTCTTGCATTAAAAAGGCAGGGCTTTTTGCACCAGAATTTAATCATTATGGAGAAGATCGGAATTACTGTGACCGTTTGCATTATCATGGGTTAAAAATAGGAATTTGTACTGAATCAAAAATAGTTCACGATAGGGAAGTGGTAGTAAATTTTAATAAAGACACCCTGCAATCACAATATAAAGTGTTAAATGCACTTTTAAATATTAATAATTCGTATCTCAAAAGTATTGTTTTGGGACTTAAAGAAGTTTTTGGATTACCAAAATATTTTTTATCACGATATGGAATAAAAAAAGCAGTATTTTTATTTTATAAATTATTCAAATATTTTTTTAATCAACTATTCAATTGGAAGGCGATTTGGAATTCTAGAGCCATCGCAAAAGTCGGTAAAACAGGATACTAAATGAATAATCCAGCACAAAAACAAGCGTTTTTCTTTACCATAATTAATTATATGGGGATTCTTATCGGAATAGTTTCAACGCTTTTCATTTATCCCAAAAATAAGGAAATGCTTGGTATGTTTCGTTATGTGGAAGCATTGGCGCAATTGTTATTTCCAATTCTGCTATTGGGCGCCTCACAAGCCTTAGTAAATTTTAACCCAAAGTTGAGCGCAGTAAATAAAAAATTATTATTTAACTATGGAATAGTATCAATTGTTGGAATAAGTATCTTACTATTTTCAATCACCATACTTGTCTCTCTATTGCCGGTTTTTAATGGTATCAAATATGTTTTTTTTGCTTTGCCAATAGCCTTTTTTCTTGCGTTTATTGAACTTTTCAAAAAACAATCCGCTATTTTACAAAAAATAGCACTACCAACTTTTTTTGATAATATCATTCCGAAAGTTACACTTCCTTTACTTTTTTTATTTTATTTAAATCACTATTTTACTAAAAATCAATCTCTTATTATTTATATTTTTTCTTACGGAGTGATTTTTAGTTTGCTTTTTTATTACCTATACCGTAATTTCAAACCTCAATGGAATTTTGACTTCAAATCGCTGTTTGAATCGGTTTCTAAAAGTGATTATTTCAAATTTAGTTTATTTGCATTTGCGGGAAGTTTGGGTTCTGTTTTTGCCTTTCGAATAGATGTAATTATGATAAAAAGTTTCTTCAATATGGAAACTTTGGGAACGTTTAGTATTGGAGTTACCTTAGCTTCTGCTATTGCGGTACCTGCAACTGGAATTTTTGTTTTGTATGCGCCAAAAATTTCTAATTATCTAAAAGAGAATAATTTAAAAGAATTAAACACCAAATATAAAGAGGTTTCTAAATTGCTATTTTTTATTGGAGCACTCTTATACAGTGGAATTTTTCTCGGAATTTCTAATCTTTTTTCAATGCTTCCTGCGCATGAAAGTTTGATGGCGTCAGTTCCAGTGATTCTAATTTTAGGGTTTAATGTGTTAATTAATATTGGAACAGGTTTTAATGGCGAAATTATTACTTATTCGAAATATTATAAGTTTAATATCATCGCAATTGCAATTCTTGTGGTATTGAATATATCGTTGAATTTACTGTTTTTGTCTTATTTTAAATTGGGAATTGAATCGGTAGCTTTCGCATCGTTACTCTCTTTGGTTGGTTTTAATTTAGCCAAATTAATTTTTATTTATAAAAAATTTGGATTGCTTCCATTTGACAAATCGTATTTAAAAGTAGCGAGTATTTTTACACTCGTTTTAATTTTTACATACTTTTTACCTAACTCTCAGTCCAATCTGCTAAATTTAATTTATAAAATAGGAGTTTGCTTTGTATTAAATTTAGGTCTGATTTATCGATTAAAATTGGTTTATCAATTTCATTATTGGGTAGATAAACTTATCAAATCCTAATTACTAGTGACGGTAAACAAAGGCATTAATATTCATGCCTGCGCCAACCGATGCAAATAATAATACATCACCTTTTGAAACAGCATGATTTTCTATTTTGCCTTCAAGCAATAAATCATACAAAGTAGGTACAGTAGCCACACTGCTATTTCCTAAAAAATTAATGCTCATAGGCATAATTCCATCGGGTGCTTCTTGATTGTAGAGTTTGTAAAATCGGTTAATTATTGCTTCGTCCATTTTTTCATTAGCTTGATGAATCAATATTTTTTTAATATCGCCAATCGCTACTCCGCTTTTATCTAAACAATTTTTCATTGCTTGTGGCACATTACTCAACGCAAATTCATATATTTTTCGACCATGCATTTTTATGTATCTTACATCTGGGTCTAAATGAATGTCATTTGATTTTCCAAAAAATAAATAATCGGCTTCATTATAGGCATAAGTGGCACTTTCATAGGATAACAATCCAGACTCATCATCGGTTGCTTCAATAATAGTTGCGCCTGCTCCATCAGAATAAATCATGCTGTCTCGGTCATGGACATCTACAACTCTAGAAAGCGTTTCAGCCCCAATAACTAAACAGCGTTTTGCCATACCTGATTTAATGAATGCATTAGCTTGCATCACGCCTTCAATCCATCCAGGACAACCAAATAGAATGTCATAGGCCACACATTTTGGATTTTTTATTTGTAGTTTATGCTTAACTCTGGTGGCTAAACTTGGTAAAATATCAGATTGAATGGCGTTGGGTTTAACATCACCAAAATTATGAGCAAGAATGATATAGTCAATAGTTTCTATATCGATATTTGCCTTTTCAATCGCTTTTTTTGCTGCTAAAAAAGCCAAATCAGAAGTACATTGCTCAGGTAATGCGTAACGACGTTCTTCAATTCCGGTAATTCCCTTAAATTTAGAAATAACTACTTCATTGGGATAGGCGAAAGTTGTTCCGTCTTCGTTAAAAAAAACATGTTTATCAAAATCAGTATTTTTTACTCGTATGGATGGAATATAACTTCCTGTCCCAGTAATTTTAATATTCATCACGCATTAGATTTAGTTATTGCTAATTTAACGATAAAAAACATATCTAGGTAAAAAAAAGCAACGATGCAGTAGATTATTGCGAATTAGTTTGATTTTATGAAATTATTTTAACAAAAACAAAAAAATCAAGTAGTTACTTTTGCGATTTTAATTTTTAAAACAGTAGCAAGGTTTAGTGCTTGTGTTTTTATCTTTTCAGAATTATCTCCAATAAAATACTCATCCACTGATGTATTAAAATGTTCCAGCCAAATACTAAATAATTCAGGGGTCAAATGTTCTTTTAGGTTGACGTCTAAATGAATTTGTGTCAGATTATTAGAATAACCACCTGTGCCTAATATGACTTGCGACCAAAACGTAACCAAAAGTGGTAAATGCTCTTCCAATTTTATTTTGACAACTTCCGTAAAAATATAGCTAATCCGATCGTCGGTTAATAATTTTTTATAGAACTCGTTGACCAATAAATATAAATCATCTTTATTTAAAATATCTTTCATTTCATAAAATAAAAAAATCCACTTCAATAGTAATTCTTGAAATGGATTTATTTAACATTAATTTCAAAATTAATTTTCCATATACGCCTCAATTGGGGCACAAGAACAAATCAAATTTCTATCACCATAAGCATCATCTGTTCTTCGAACGGTTGGCCAAAATTTATTTTCAGCAATGTATTCTAGTGGAAAAGCAGCTTGCTCCCTTGTATATGGAAAATCCCATGATTCTGTGGTAAGCATCGCTAAAGTATGTGGTGCGTTTTTCAAAACGGTATCATGATCTTCCAAAGTACTTGCTTCAATTTCTTTTCTAATGGCGATCATGGCATCACAAAAACGATCTAATTCTTCTAAATTTTCACTTTCTGTAGGTTCAATCATCAAAGTTCCAGCCACAGGAAATGAAACTGTTGGTGCATGAAATCCATAATCCATCAATCGTTTTGCAATGTCGGTTACTTCAACTCCTTTTTGTTTGAAAGGTCTGCATTCCAAAATCATTTCGTGAGCAGCACGACCCATTTCGCCAGAATATAAAGTGTCATAATGACCGTTCAAACGTTCTTTAATATAATTGGCATTTAGAATGGCATATTTAGTTGCGTTGGTAACTCCTTCAGAACCTAACATGCAAATGTAACCGTAAGAAATTAGACATACTAAAGCAGAACCCCATGGGGCAGCAGAAATAGCTGTGATGGCGTTTTCTCCTCCTGTGGGAATTATTGGATTGGAAGGTAAAAAAGGCACTAATTGCGAAGCTACACAAATCGGCCCAACTCCTGGCCCGCCTCCACCGTGAGGAATTGCAAATGTTTTGTGTAAATTCAAGTGGCACACATCAGCTCCAATTGTAGCTGGATTTGTCAACCCTACTTGTGCATTCATATTGGCACCATCCATATAAACTTGACCACCATTGTCGTGAATCAATTGAGTAATTTCTTTAATAGCACTTTCGAAAACTCCATGAGTTGATGGATAAGTAACCATTAAACACGATAAATTATCTTTATGTAAAATCGCTTTTTCCCGTAAATCATCTACATCGATATTTCCATTTTCTAATGTTTTTGTAACCACTACTTGCATTCCTGCCATGGCTGCAGAAGCCGGATTGGTTCCATGAGCTGACGATGGAATAAGGGCAATATTTCTATGATGATCGCCTCGAGATTGATGGTAGGCACGAATAACCATAAGTCCAGCATATTCTCCTTGCGCACCTGAATTAGGTTGCAATGTTGTTCCCGCGAAACCAGTAATCACATTTAATTGTTGCTCTAATTTGGTTAACATTTCTTGATACCCTTGCGCTTGGTCAACGGGTACAAAAGGGTGAATATTATTCCACTGTGGATTGCTTAAAGGTAACATTTCTGAGGCTGCATTGAGTTTCATGGTACAAGAACCTAAAGAAATCATGGAATGATTTAATGCTAAATCTTTTCGCTCTAACATTTTGATATAGCGCATCAATGCCGTTTCTGAATGATATTTGTTAAAAACATCGTATTTTAAAAATGATGACGTTCTAACCAAATTTTCGGTAAAATGATTCGTTTCAGTCAATTCTTGAATTGTGGATGTCTGAGTTCCATTTGCGGAAGCGAAAACACCAATGATTTTATTCAAATCGACAATACTAGTGGTTTCATTCAATGAAATGGAAACCGAATTATCATTGATATAATAGAAATTTATTTCGTTTTGTAACGCAATTTCATTTACTTTTTTAGCATCTGCTTTCACTACAATAGTGTCGAAAAATGCGGTATTCGTTTGTTCGAAACCTAATTTTGTCAATTCGTTTGCCAAAGTTGCTGCCGAAGCATGTACTTTATTTGCAATATATCGCAACCCTTTAGGCCCATGATAAACGGCATACATCCCAGCCATTACTGACAAAAGTACTTGTGCCGTACAAATATTAGAAGTCGCTTTGTCTCTTTTTATATGTTGTTCTCGAGTTTGCAAAGCCATTCTCAAAGCCCGATTTCCATTGGTGTCTACCGTAACTCCAATAATTCTTCCTGGCATGCTTCTTTTATACTCGTCTTTTGTTGCAAAATAGGCAGCATGTGGTCCGCCATAACCTAACGGAATTCCGAATCGTTGAGTGGTTCCTAAAACCACATCGGCTCCCATTTCGCCCGGAGGGGTTAATTTGACTAAACTCAAAATATCAGCAGCAACGGCTACTTTAATCTCATTTTCTTTTGCTTTAGCAATAAATGCTGCATAATCATGAACTTGTCCAAATTTCCCTGGATATTGAAGAATTGCTCCATAAAATTCAGAAGAAAAATCGAAAGTTTCGTGATTTCCAATTACTAATTCCACTCCAATTGGAAGTGATCTAGTTTGTAATACGGATATTGTTTGTGGCAATACTTCTTCAGAGACGAAGAATTTGCAAACATTATTTTTCTTTTGGTCACGAGTTCGTACATCAAATAACAATGCCATTGCTTCAGCCGCAGCAGTTCCTTCATCTAATAATGAAGCATTGGCGATTTGCATACCAGTCAATTCTATAACCATCGTTTGAAAGTTCAAAATTGCTTCCAATCGACCTTGCGCAATTTCAGCTTGGTAGGGCGTGTAGGCGGTGTACCAACCTGGGTTTTCAAATACATTTCTTTGTATGACCGCAGGAACTATTGCTTGATTGTATCCCAAACCAATATAGGATTTGAAAACTTTATTTTTGTTTCCTAAATGATGAATGTGATTCGCAAACTCATATTCTGTCATTGAAGGATCCAAATGCAAAGGTGCTTTTAAACGAATGTCGTCAGGAATAGTCTCGGAAATTAATCGTTCAAGAGATTCTGCATTAATGGTTTTTAACATTTTTTGTAGGTCATTTTCTCTTGGACCAATATGTCTTAAAGCGAAAGCATCTGTTTTCATATAATTATAGAAAGTGTAGTTAAATTGAAATGCAAATTTATGCATTATTATCAAAGTTGTAGGGGAATTGCCATTTGAATTTTAGGAATTTTTCAACTAAAATCCATTCTTATTAACAGTTTGATTAATTTTGTTTAATGAAGAAATTCCAACATTTTTTTGACAGCTATTTAAACACAAGTGTACATATTGGTTTTGCAGTATTGGCATTCGCCAAAATAACTCAGATTTTACTGTCAATTGAAGCAAATCGCACCTCCGATTTTGTGCTTTTTTTTGGAACAATTTTGGGATATAATTTTTTAAAGTATTTTGAAGTTTTCCGATTTAGAAAATTTACGGTTAAACAAAATAGTGACATTGTTTTAGTAAGTTCAATTTCCACCATTTTTTTTCTATACTTTTTTATACAATTGGAAACATCTATTCAAATCAATTATTTCAAATCAGGATTATTAGTTTTACTTTATCCATTTGTTAGAAAATGGGGTTTCATAAAAATTCTTTTCGTCAGTTTTTGCATAACAATTTGCACGGTATATTTTCCGTCCGAGTCTATAAAAAATTTTAATCAAGAATACTATTTATTGTTTTTTCAAAGAATAGTTATTGTCATTTCTTTATTGATTCCTTTTGAAATAAGAGATTCAACAACCGATGACCCACATTTGAAAACAGTGCCTCAGCAAATTGGAGTCAAGAATACTAAAATTCTTGGATTTGTTTTGTTGCTTATTTTTAGTGGAATCGGTTTTTTCAATGGCGATATTCAAATTTTAGGTTTGCTATTGAACTTTGTAATTGCTATTATAATTGCTTTATTTCTATACTTTTCGAATGAAAACCGTTCAAAATACTACACCTCATTTTGGGTAGAAAGTGTGCCGATTTTTTGGTGGCTATTATTGGTTTTTATACAATAAAAAAAACCGAAGCATTTACTTCGGTTTAAATATCTAAATCAATCCTGCACGTTTTAACAACGCATCTGGTTTTGGTTCTTGACCTCTAAAGCGTTTGTACAAACTCATAGGATGCTCCGTTCCGCCTTTAGAAAGTATATTTTTTTTGAATTTTGTAGCCACTTCTTTATTGAAAATTCCCTTTTCTTGAAAATATGCAAAAGCGTCTGCATCGAGAACTTCTGCCCATTTGTAACTGTAATATCCAGAAGAATATCCGCCTTGAAAAATATGTGAAAAAGCGGTACTCATGGCATTTTCTTTAACTTCAGGATACAATTGAGTTGCCAAAAATTGTTCGGTTTCAAAAGTTTTTATGTCTTTTATATTTGTTGGATCTTGACCGTGCCAACCCATATCCAACAATCCAAAACTCAATTGGCGCATGGTAGCCATTCCCTCTTGGAAACTGGCACTTTCCTTGATTTTATGCACTAGTTCCATCGGAATCATTTCGTCAGTTTGATAATGATAGGCAAACAAAGCCAATGCTTCGGGCTCGTAACACCAGTTTTCCATAATCTGACTTGGCAATTCTACAAAGTCCCAATATACACTGGTTCCTGACAAACTTGGGTACTTAGTATTCGCCAACATTCCGTGTAAACCATGTCCAAATTCGTGAAATAAAGTTGTTACTTCGTTGAATGTTAATAAGGATGGTTTTGTTTCTGTAGGTTTTGTAAAATTACAAACGTTCGAAATGTGCGGTCTTTCGTTTTCACCGTCTTTAATATATTGTGATTTGAATGAAGTCATCCAAGCGCCGTTTCGTTTTCCTTTTCTTGGGAAAAAATCAACATAGAAAATGGCAACTAATTGATTATCTTCATCTTTTACTTCATACGTTTTTACCTCATCATGATATTTATCAATATCGAAAATTTCTTCAAATGTGATGCCGAATAATTTTTGAGCAACTGTAAAAGCACCCTCTAAAACTTTTTCTAATTGAAAATAAGGTTTCAGCGTTTCGTCGTCTAAATTGAATAATTGTTGTTTCAATTTCTCCGAATAGTAGGCACCGTCCCATTTTTCTAATTGCTCTATTCCGTCTAATTTTTTTGCAAAAGCGGACAATTCGGCAAATTCTTTTTGAGCGGCTGGTTTGGCTTTTGCCAATAAATCATAGGAGAATGTTTTTACTTTCTCAGGGTTTTCGGCCATTCTTTCTTCCAAAACAAAATGAGCGTGCGTGGCATAACCCAAAAGTTGTGCTCTGTCGAAACGTAGTTTGGCGATTTTTAAAACGATTTCCTGATTGTCAAATTCATTGTTTTGAAAAGCACGCGCCCCAAAAGCAATTGCCATTTTTTTACGCAATTCCCGTTTATCAGCATAAGTTACAAATGGAAGGTAACTTGGATGATCCAAAGTAAAAATCCAACCTTCTTTTTCGAGGCTTTTCGCCAAGGAACGAGCGGCTTCTATAGTGCCTTCTGGCAATCCTGCTAAATCCTTTTCATCGGTAAGGTGCATTTGAAACGCTTGGGTTTCGGCCAAAACATTTTCACCAAACTGCAAACTCAACTTCGATAATTCTTTGTCAATTTTTCGTAGAATAGTTTTTTTATCATCGGATAAATTGGCGCCATTTCTAGAAAAACTTTTGTATTTTTTGTCTAAAAGCGTAGTTTGTTCTGGGTTTAGATTCAACGTTTCTTTTTGTTCGTAAACCGCTTTTACTTTTGCAAATAAAGCAGCATTGAGGCGAACGTCATTTCCAAATTCGGATAATAATGGAGAAACTTCTTGTGCAATTTTTTGCATTTCGTCACTGGTTTCGGCAGAATTTAGATTGAAAAAAATACTTGAAATTCGATCTAATGTGTTTCCGCTAAATGCCAATGTTTCGATGGTATTTTCGAATGTTGGTTTTTCGGGATTGTTTACAATCGCGTCGATTTCGGCTTTCGCCAATGCGATTCCTTCTTGAAATGCAGGAAGATACTCCTCGTTTTTAATTTGAGAAAAAGGCGCAGTATTGTATTTTGTGTTGAAATATTGAGTTAAGATGCTCATGATGTAATTTTTTATTCTATAATTATTATAGTTTCTGCTGTAATATTAATTGGCTAACACGATTTGAAAATGAAATTGAGAATTGAATTCGAAACGTTTTTAGCCCCGATAGCAATGGAAATCCTTTT
>JBIHZQ010000064.1:0-11496 GCA_044231345.1 Flavobacterium sp. | reverse complement strand
ATAGAACGAATTCATGTCCTTCAATTGAATTGGATTTAGCATCTTTCGATTAGTTTTTTTAATAAACCTAGTTTTCATTGTTTTTTCAATTTTAAATATTACTTTTAAAACAGGTTAGTGTGGTTCCGCTTGTAAGTAATTCACAAGTTGCAATACGTCGGTAAAATCGGGTCGCCCAACCCTCATTTGTTGTAGAGTTTCGACTTTTTATAACAGTTGCTATAAAATTAGCATTGGAACCACCTAACTTGTTGTAATTGAAAATTTATTTTTGTGTTTTTTTTAATTGAATCAGTTGTTTTCTAAACGATTCTTCTACTAAGAAACTACTCAGTAAATGCAAAGAATGAGTTTCTAATGGTTTTCTTATAATATTATTTGGTCCTTGATTGATATCATTAAATAGCATTTGAATACTTAAATGATTTCTTATAACTTTCGTGTTTTGATAATTATTTTTTATCATACTACCCTTTTTTTTATATTTTTTTACAAGGCTTTTAATTTAACTATACAAAGGTAAACGACTGAAAAATAACCTTGCCATTAAAAAGCGACTTCAACAATTAAAAAGCGATATTATTTTTAGTGTTTTACGTATTTTTATTAATAATTTAAATTTAGACGTATTTTAGTAACTATTATTTAGTTATTTGCATATAAAATGATTATTTTTTGATTTTTGTTCTTTTATTTTGAATGTTTTATTAGGATCCTATTAAAAATTATAGTCTATTTTTGGGTTTATTACTTTGCATCAATACAAATATCAGTTTCAATGGAAGTTTTTAGATTTTTTCCACTTTTTGTGAATACTAAAAAAAGTTTTGAAAGGTATTTTGTTGGAGCGTATTTTTTGCTGTGAAATAATTAGTAAGAAACCTCAAATGCGGGTTTTTATTTTAAAAATGCGGGTGAATCTCTCTCAATGGTGTTAGCTGTCTTGTCATTTCTAAGAAATATGGAATGACATCAATTGGTTCAATAATATGATTACTCTCGTTAGTCAAAATGATAAATTAGGACTCAACATGGTGTGTTGTTCCACATGAAATCAATGCTAATAGCAGCATCAGGTGCAGAAGTTGCTTTTCCCAGATCTTTATTTCATGTGGAATGAAGGTGAATTTCTATATATCAAAGGTAATACGGTACCGAGTGCCCTTATTCTTTTCATGAATAAAGGTGCCTTTTAGTTGAAGCACTAATAAAGAGACTAACTCCAATCCCAATGATTTTTTTGTTTTTAATTGCGGGGTTGTTCCAATACCATTGTCCTCAATGATTACTTCATATGCGGCATTGTCTAAATTTGTAATGCTAATGGCGATTGTCCCATTTTTATTGTTTGGAAAGGCATGCTTCATCGCATTAGTGATTAATTCGTTGATAATTATTCCTAACGGGACGGCCGTTTCTATATCAAAATAAATACCTATGGCGTTAATTTCTATGTGTATGGTATTATTAATTTCTCCAAAAGTAGCTTTTACATTTTCAGACAGTGAATGAATGTATTCCTGAAAATCGACTTTGCCTACATTTTCTTTTTGGTATAAATTTTCGTGAATTAAAACCATGGAAGCAATTCGAGAATGTCCTTTTTCTAAAAAGTCTTCTATCGATATTGTTTCTTTGTCTCGAGCTTGTATGTTCAATAAGCTCATTACTAGTTGTAAATTATTTTTTACTCTGTGGTGAATTTCTTTTAATAGTATTTCTTTTTCTTTTAAAGACACAAGAACAATTTCATTCGAATTTGCCAATTCTGTTAATGATTGTTGTAATTCGACTGTTTTTTCTTCAATTTTTATTTTTAATTTGTCTTCTCTTTTTTTATTTAGTTTTAAACTAATTCTAAAGGTACTAAAAATGAATAGTCCAAAAAACAAAGTACACAAACTCCAAAACCACAATGTTTCATTGTGCCTCGCTTCAAAGTCTAATAGGAATGACTGCGTTACTTCTTGCTTTTTTTCAAAGCCATGAGTAGAAATTCGGATAAGTAATTGATGTTTCCCTTTTTTATATCGGCCTATCTGAAAAGCAGTTCCTTTTATGGTTGTCCATTTGGGTTGGTCCTCAAATCGATAAGCGATTGTTAGATTTTCTCTATTAAAATAATATCCATAACCAAAATTAAAGGTTACAATAGCTGTTTCCTTTGGTATCCAATACGTGTTGTTTATAACCGGAATGATTTTTTCGTTATCAACTATTACTTTGTCCATAACTATACGTCCTTTGAAAAGGTGTTTAGGTACTTGCATGGGGTTGAACCAAACAAAACCTTTCATAGAAGTAAAGCCTATTATTCCTTCGGAAGTATTCAAAGAGGTATGTGTGCCACCACCATTAAACTCATTAGTTAATAATCCATCTTCTGTAGAATATTTGTAACAATCTAAAGGTTGGTTTTTGAGGATTTTTTTAATGCTGCTTGCTTTTTCTGTTTTTAACAATCCATCGTTAGTACTAATCCACAAATTTCCTTGAGCATCTTCTTCAACTGCATGGGCAGTTGTAATATCAATATTCGCATCAATTACTTTATGAACGGTATTATTTTTTACTAAAAACAAGCCTTCTCCATAGCAACCTACCCAATAACTAGTTTTGTCTATTGGTTTTATATACCTAGCATTTAGTTTTTCTAGCCCCTTTACAATAGTCATTTTTTTAGTTTCGGGAGAATAATTGAAAACACCTTTTGAGGTAAGAAGCAATAAAACATCATTTACAGAAAAAACACCATTTATATATTTCCCTTTAATTTTAAAATTCAAACTTTCATCAGAGACAAAATTAGCGCCTTTCAAAAAAATGATTTCATTAGGTCTCGAAATGAATAATTGTCCTTTATGATAGGTGTATCCTGAAAAGCCTGGTAAATTTAACTTTTTAAACTTGGGATCTATAAAATCATAATCGGTTTTATTGTTTTCTATATTCCAAAAATTATTTTTTGTATGTATATAGAATTTATTTTTGTAAGGCAAAATAAAATAATTATTTCTGTAATCGATTAAAAAGGTATCCAAATTTAATTCTAAACTTTTAGGATTAAAATTCCAGCCTGAAGCACTATACCATTTCTTGTTAGAAATTGCCACAACAGAATAGCAATAATTAATTGATTTATTAAGATTTCTTTCGTCTATCACAATAGTATTAAATAGATTTGGCCTTAATATTGCCATTCCTTTTGTATGCGTTCCGATGAAATAGAGGTTCTCTTTTTCTAAATAACTTATTGTGGTAATGTCATCTACAGGGCTATTAAATAAAAAAGTAGTACTAATTGAATTATTTCTGTAAGTTATTTTATAAATCCCACCTTTGTACTTTAGAAAGTAATTTTTTTTAGACCCAAAAACCTCAATATCAGATAATTTCATGAGATCGCGATCGAGATAATTTTGAAAAACAGCGTCAACTTGGATTTTTTTTGTTGAAATTTTTCCTTCATATAGCAAAGTAACCTTTCCTTTATCTGTTGCAAGAACCTCTTCGCCAAATTGCATTAAAACTAATCCAGAAGTAGCCGGAATATTAAAGTTATTTAACAAACCATTTTTATCAAAGGCTACTAGATTATTATTCTGAGGAAGGTATAAATGATTAGTAGTTAAAGAAGCAGTTAAAAATGCAAAGGAATTATAAATATTTGTAAACGCTCTAATTTTAGTGTTTTTACAAATATTGTTAATCAAAGGATTAGAATTAGTATAGCAAAAATCATTGAATGTAAAAATAACGTTTTTCCAATTGTTATTGGAATCAATTCGTTCTATTTTATTATTGTCAATACTATACTTTAAGTTATCTGGATGTGTTTGTAAATAAATTTTACCCGTAAGCCGATCTTTTCCCATTGCAATAATTCTTTGTTTGCTGAGAGAAGGGTATTTTTCATCTTTTATTTCTATTAGATTAGTTCCGTCATAACGATACAATCCTAATTGAGTGCCAATCCAAACAAAGCCATGAACATCCGCAATACAGTATTTAACTGACAATTGTTTCAAGCCATCTTGCGCATTCACCCATTTAACGGTATAGTTGTTTCCAACTGATTGAGAACTACTAATAAAAGGTAATAAAAATAAAAATAGGCTGAAAAGATATTTCATTAAAATTGTTTATTCAAAGATAGAATAATAGTTAAACCTAACTAATATTAAATTATTTAGTAAATGCCTCTATAAAAATCTACAGTAAGCGGTATGTTATTTTTTGCTATAATTAAACTGTTTATTTATTGCAATTCCTTTGAAATGAAAAAAGTTGACTTTAGTAATTTTCTATATTTAAAATTGTTTTAATTAGCAATACTAGATAGACAGATTTATTTTTTTATTGTATACCAACATGAATTTCTTTATTCAAATTTTTAGACCTAATTCAGATTTACGAAATACAACACCTCAGTTATTGTTGCCAGCTTAACTAAAATATTTCCTACATTATTAATTAGGTAAATTGTAGGTGTACCTATTACGGCATAGTTTGAAAAATTCTCACCTTTCGAACCTTCAAAATCACAATAAGAATCTTTCCAAGGATGAAGTTTTGAGGTGCTTTCAAAAATTTGTTGATCTGTATCCGCAGCTATTGTAATAATTCTAAATCCCTTGTCTTCCATTACTTTGTAATTGTCAATTAGCCCTTTCATGGTTTCTTCACAAGGACCACATCCTGAGCGATAGAAGACTAGCAATGTGAATTTAGAATTTAATTCGGTAGTATTTATAACTGTTTTTTTATAATTTTTATCCTCTTTTTTCCCAATATAAGTAATGATGGATAAATCTGGGGCTTTACCTGTGAGGTCTTTTTGGTAAATACTCAAAACCCCATCATAATGCAACAAACGATTAGAATTTTTAATTCCTGGTGTAAGGGCATCTAAAATATGGTCTTTTCCTATTTTATTGAGCTCTCTGGTTAGGTTAACTAAAAAGTCAGTATAGATTAAATCAGAAGGTAACCGATTTAAAATGGTTTTAGCATCTTGCAACAACTTAACATCGTCTTTAAAAATTTGGGTTTGCAATTTCACCCAATTGTTTATTATGCCTCTCCAATGATTTGAAGTATAAAGTGTAGCAAAGTCTAAATCGTTTACAAAAAAATCATTTATATTGATGGCTTTTGCTTTTTCATCTATAATTATTTTGGTGCCAATTCCCATAGTGATGTTCACAATTTGTCTAAAGTGTGCCGCATAAAGTGGTGATTCAGTAAGATTTTTTGAATACTGATCATATTCATTTACAATGGTTTTATATTCTTTATCAAAAACAGGATACAGCTTATTTTTTTTTGGATAGGCACGCAAAGCAGCCAAAATTGCATCGTGTTTTTCAAACAATTTTTGCTGATGCTCATAATTAATATTTCCAAAGGTGTTTTCTTTACTTCCTGAATAAACAATACTCTTATTAGAAGGAATCGAATCTAAACAGGATACTGAAAAATCTTCGTTATTGATGGTTAAATCTAACCCGCCACCAGTTTTACTATTAGTTAAATACCATTGAGCCATTCCTTTATAACCGATGTATTTTTTTGGAATTATCAATTGTACTTTACCTCCTTTTGGAATGGTATCTGCTTTTAGAGTTATTTGTTGGTCACCTTGAAAGATTTTAAATTCATAGGTTTGTCCTGCAAGATATGGAAATTCAAGTTGTATGGTTTGTGATTTGGCATAATAACTTGAAAATACTAAAGCAATAAAAAATGTGTATTTTTTCATAATTCATAATTTAATTCATAAAACAAAATAGTCCTATGTACGTGGTTATTCTGGGTAACGGGTTTCGTGCTTATTGAGATTTTGGGCAAAATATTCGTAATATTTTAATTTATGAATGAACGTTCAAAAATACAAACAATCAGTTCATGAACAAGTGATAAAATCTATCCGAGACTATATAGTATTATAACAAATAGTTACTTATTGATTCATAAAGTGAAATAATATGATAATGGTAATAAATTCATAAAACCCTGTTTTAAAAATAAAACAGGGTAATTATAAACAGTAAATTCAACTTTTTTAATCGTTTCAACTACTTAAATAAACTCCACAATTTCTTTAAAACAAAAATAGACTCATTCGTTTGAAATTGCTTTTAATTACTTAATTTATACATAAAATTAATATCCGTTAATCATGATTGCTATGCAGCACTTAACTATGTTTAACATAGCAATCATTTTGAAAATAAGATAGAATTGACGAAATAGTTACTACATTTTTACGCAACGAATAGACATAGCATTAGGACGTGTAAAAGTTGCTGTAATAATTGAAGCATCTAATATCTGAGTGGAGAATGCATTAGCACCATTCTTGTAACCACGCCAATATATTCCCTGAACAGCTCGTGCACCTAAAGAACCATCGATCGCTAGACGGTAACCGGCAACTGGTAAAGTAAGCGTCTTAACTGATGCGGAAGGTCCATAATGTATAGCCACACCATAATTATTAGGGTCATTTATCCAAGGAGTTGCACCAGTACGAGTTATGGTATTAAAAGTTGAGCTAATAAGGCCATTCATATCGTATTGACCAGCTATAGCATATCCAGCCGGACACGGGTCATTGGGTCCTTTAACAAGGTCTACGTTAATATCTAGCCATGAACCATCTGCATTAGGTGTGGTATTCCAACCTGAAATGGCTGCACTACTAGTGTATGCTGTGGCAACAGGTGTGCTACTACCCCATTGATAATAGTCCCCTTGAATTCCTTGTACAGGAATATTAGGATCTAAAGTAGTATCGGCACCTAAATTGTGGCACATAAACAGCTTATAAGTCCATTGACTAATCCAAGCTCCACAGTTTTGAAAGGAAACTTGATTTCCATAACCAGTTCCAGCACTAGTGGTGGCAAAGGCTCTTACATAATAAGTAGTACCCGCTGGTAAACCAGTGATGTTACCAGTGAAAGTTCCCGTAGTTCCTGCAACGACAACTTTAGTATTTAAAATCGTAGGAAATTGAGTGGTACTATAACAAATACCTCTTTCAGTAATTGTAGCACTTCCAGCATCAGAAACTACCCCACCACTTACTGCTGAAACACCAGCTGAAACACCAGTTGTAGGAACTACTGCAGCAGTCGTAGAAGTAATTGTTGGCACTTGACCACTAGGCGCACTGCCTGACATATTTGTCCAAGTGAGTGAATTAAATACTTGCATTTCACCATTAGAACCACAATTAGAACACCAAACTAGTAAACCTGCTACTGGAGAAGGGATGGCTAATTTTTGAGCATTTGTCATTCTTGGTGGTAGCAGTCCAGATGTAGTGCTGCTAACATCTAAAACAGCAGAAGCATTTGGAGTTGTAGTTCCGATACCGACTTGAGCGGTTACAAATGCACTACATAAAAATGCACTTGCCATAAAAATTTGTTTAATTGAAATCATAATTTAATTGTTAATTGTTAATGTACTTGTTTTTTGTAAAAAATCTAACTTAAAATAATTAATATTCTCTTCATTGCTAATTTTAAAACTTACTATTTGTCTACTAGGGCACTGATTCAATAAAAGTTACACACCAATTACGTAATGAATTACCCATTGTATTGGGTACATTTCCATCTTGATAGTAAGCAGGTGTAGTATCAGAATCTCTCAGATTTCCTCTCGTGGAATCGGGTATATTTCTACCTGCCCCAACATCTAGTATCCCAGTATAAGCATAGGCAATTTTTTTATTACCTCCTGTGGGTATTGCACTTAACGTAATGGAAATTGAGGTTGGTCCTGCAAGTGCCACAGCTGTAATTGTGGGTGGCGTGCTACTATCGTCAAAATACTCAAAACCATAATTTGCTTTTGCAGCAACAGCATAAGTATCAAAAGCCAAAGGAGCAACAGGAACATTAAAAGTTACGGTAACTATAGTATTGGTTCTTGTAACAGAAGAAGGAGAAAGCGGCAACCATGTTTCATGATCTACTAAAACTTTTTTCATTACTTTCCCATAATACTCACCCAATCTTCTTTGAGAATTTCCATTCAAATGAATCCCATCAGTCCCATAATCAAAAATATATTTAGGGGTAACCAATATAATTTTGCTAGGATTATCAATTGATGCCTTTAGCTGTCCTAATGATACAGTGGGTTTAGTCTTACCAAACTTTGTCCATGAAGCACACTGATCCGTAAAAAGCGGCACTCCTTCGGATTGACCAGAAATAATCTTGGCATCCGTTTCATAATCTAATTGCCATTGGTTTAAATAACCAGCATACGTTTCAGCAGTTACCCCAGTACTTGTATCAGCTTCTCCATGAATCGTTGTTACCGCAGCAACCACATAGGGTTTTCCTTCTTGATAACAGAGATTTCTAGCCTCAATCATTCTATTGAGCCCATTAGTGTATGGTTCCGTTCCTTTTTTTAAAACTTCATACTTCGCTCCAGAAACACCACACAACGAAACAACTGAATTAAATTGATTTGATCCCAGAGTTAAGTTAGTAATGGTATTGGCCATTCCACAGGAAATAGTTTCAGCGTCATTATGAGCAGCACCTTGTACTTTACCAGCAAGCGGAACTAGAGCAGAATAATTTGTATTTAGCATTTTGTTTTGAAAAGGTTGTGATAAAGACAATAACGGGAAAGCTCCAACAGATAAACTTTGACCCGTACTCAGTATTTGATGCATCACAGAACTACTTGTAGTAGGAACAGAAACTCCTAATGCAGAGACATAAGGCGATGTATTTATTCCCGAAATGGCAGCAACAGCAAACTCATAATTAACATTGTTTGTGGTTGTCACAAAATTATAGTAATTCAAGTCGCTTATGCCGTCATTAATTACTGTCCAATTCTCAGTACCCTGAGTTCTATATTTTAATGTATAATCAGTCGCACCTGTAACAGCACTCCACATCAATATAAAAGAACCATTCAAAATTTGAGCGGATAGCCTCGTTGGACTATTATAAATCAAGTTTTGATTAAAGTCAAACCATGAATAACCATTATAATAAATTATTAAACCATTTTGACCACAATTTGTACACCAAACCATTAAACCACTTGTAGGAGTAGTAATTTGACTGTGCTGAACTGAACTCATTCTTGGTAATAGTAATCCTTTTGTTGTACTAGCCACTTCCAGCATTGCTGAAATACTTGGACTATTTACTCCTATACTCACTTGTGAATAGGAAATAGTTGCCCAAAAAAAAGCACCAACTAATGACCACTGTTTGATTGATATATTCATGCTACTTACATTTAATCATCATTAATTGAAAACTCATAGGTGGAATATTAAAAAATTATAATTCCACCTGTAAGCATGGTTCAACTTATTTTTTATTGACTAATTTTTTTGTGGCAATTGCCCCGTTATTCATTTTGATTTTAACAATGTACATTCCTTCCGAAAAATGGAATGCACTAGTTGCTTCAAGTTGATCAGCTACTTTAAACTCAGTAACTAAACGTCCTGAAATATCATAAATGGCTACGCTCGTCATTGGCAAACTAGACACAATTTTTAGGGCTTGGTTGCTGATAGTCGCAATCACATTATTCGATTCAAAATCAACATTGCTCAACGCACCGTTTTGGTACACGACTTGGAATCTACTGTTCGCTACTGCGGAGTTTGCCGTAAAAGCATAAGCTCCGTTTGCTAAGTTGTGGTAAACATTAAGTACGGTATCGTGTAAAAACACGTTAACGGCACTCGTAGCAAATACCCCTTCTTTTTCATCAATAGCAATAAAGAAATCCTCTGAAGCAGCATCGATTTTGCTCACTCCTAAATTGACTACATCTGTAGTTACGAAAGTAGGTCTTGCATTGATGGCTAATTTCTTAGTATCATTATCAAGGATTGAATACAATTGTGATGCACTCACTGAACTTCTTTCAGCATCGTACATGTGGTCGTAGGCTAAAGTAGTTTCTGGCAAATAAGCCACTACGATTTGACTGAAAATCCCTTCTTTAGTAAGGTTTAATTTATAACGGTCTTTTGGCGTTTCTACCGTAGCGGCCGATTTGTTAAATTGTGTATTTCCTGAAGTCAAACGCATACAGTTATTGAATTCAATGGTTCCTGTAGCTAATGCTCTCACTTTAAACCCTTGTCCTGTGGCAATTTTTCCTGAGAAAGAAGCTTGTCCTGAACCAGTTGAAGCGCTTCCTGCACGTGAGTAAGTAATGTAATCGTCTGCAGTATAAGCTTGTCCTACTCCATTATTTTGGATTTGTGCTTTCCAAATTAACAGATATCCGTCTATAACCGAACTGTTTTCTAATAAAAACTTATCTGCATCTATCGCTGATGGATACGGATTACCTAATAACTGATTGTTTCTGTAGGCATTATCTAAACCCGAAGCTGCATACGCTACTGTTTTGGTAATGGTTCCGTTATTAGCAATACCTAAAAATTTTAAATCGATTACAGCAGTTGCAGAGGAAGTAATAAAAGGCGTTACAGGCTTAACCCGAGTAATGAATCCTTTACCTATTTCTGTTGCGGTAAGTGGTTGCCAACCTCCTCCAGCGCCGTTATTTAATCCTGATACGTATTGGTATTTATCGTCAAATGCACCCGCTACACCACCTGTGGCTATAGCACCGTTTAATTGAGCGAAGGCATCAGTGGTAATAGGAGCTCCCCAATAGATATAATCGTGTTGTTTCATCAAATTGGTTGTTTTGGTCAACTCGATGTTAGGTCCCGCTGCTAAAGCTTGTCTTTGAACTACACTGGCTTGGCTGGACATGATGATTTTACTAGAACCGGTAACGGTTGTAGCAATTTCTATCGTTTCAGTTCCTGTAAGCGTAACATCTGCACTCAAAGCTAACGAATAACAAGAAAAGGATCCAGGAGAACCAGCAGTTGTGATTGTTACTGCGTCATTTATAGTTGGTGTACCTCCAGTCCAACTAGTACCATTCCATGTAATAGTAGTTCCGCTAGGTGTTACTGCAGGAGTACAATCTACTCCAAGTCTAGCCAACGAGAAAGCACTGTAAAGATCTAAATCAACCGCATTGGAAGACGTGATAGAACCCGCTGTCATAGAGCTAGTTCCTCCTGCTACAGAAGTGACATCCACTAAAGAAGTAATGGCTACCCATTGAGTGGTACTAATTTCATATCCTGCAATGGTTAAAACAGTTGTGTTAGGAACCAATGAGGCAAGTGTACTATTCCAAGTTAATGAAATTTTAGCATCATCCCCTTTAATATTCCAATAGCCAGTTGTCGGAAGTAATTCAATAGTTGGGGCAAATGTAGTACCTACTGTTGAAGGATTAGCGTTAACATAAGCTGCGTGAACTCCAGCACTAGGTGTTCCTGCGTTATCCACTCCAACCGGAGCATAGACGGTTGATTGTCCTACGGGTAGTAAGAAAAAAGTAGTGCTTAACGTACTGGCATATCCGTTAGTAAATAAGTTTCCGCCTGTAACCGCC
>JBIHZQ010000063.1:0-11497 GCA_044231345.1 Flavobacterium sp. | reverse complement strand
AGTCGGATTGGTAATGAATAGTATTGAAAATAAAACACAAAGTGCAGTTAAATTAAATGCTTCAGAACCAATTGTAGCCCCAACATTAAAAAATAAAATTCCCCAAATTGAAGAGGTAGAACCAGAAATAGAACAGGAGCCGGTTCCAATTGAGGATAAAAAAGTGACTAAATCAGAATCTACAGAAACAAAAATCAGAAGATCATTTTTTGATAAATATGTAGATAAGATTAAAGACTTTTTAGATAATGCAGAATAACACGAAAAAGAAAACTTTTTGCCCCAAGCCAAAAGAGGTAAAAAAAACGAATAAGTAACAATTTCAAAAACCAAAAAGATGATGAGCAACTCAGAATTTGGAAGTATTTCATTTGATTTACCAAAGAATCAATCAAATGTAATTAAAGTAATCGGTGTAGGTGGAGGCGGAAGCAACGCGATTAATCACATGTTTAAGCAAGGTATTAAAGGGGTAGATTTTATCATCTGTAATACTGATTCGCAAGCATTAGAAAATAGTGCTGTCCCTAATAAAATTCAATTAGGGGTAAATCTAACCGAAGGTTTGGGCGCAGGTGCCAATCCTGAAGTAGGTCAACAATCAGCAATTGAAAGTATTGCAGACATTGAAAAAATGTTGGACAGCAATACCAAAATGGTATTCATCACGGCAGGAATGGGAGGCGGTACTGGAACAGGTGCGGCACCAGTAATTGCTCAATTGGCAAAAGAAAGAGACATACTTACCGTAGGAATCGTTACCATACCTTTCCAATTTGAAGGAAAAGTGAGATCCGAACAAGCAATTCTTGGAGTTGAAAAACTAAGAAAACAAGTCGATTCTTTAATTGTAATCAACAACAATAAATTAAGAGAAGTGTATGGAAATCTTGGTTTCAAAGCTGGATTTTCAAAAGCAGATGAGGTTTTGGCTACTGCATCACGTGGAATTGCCGAAGTAATTACGCACCACTATACTCAAAATATTGACTTAAAAGACGCTAAAACAGTATTATCAAATAGCGGAACAGCCATCATGGGTTCCGCAACAGCAACGGGTGAAAACCGCGCTAAAGAAGCTATCATCTCCGCGTTAGACTCGCCGTTGTTAAATGACAACAAAATCTCTGGAGCCAAAAACGTATTGTTGCTTATCGTTTCTGGAACTACTGAAATCACTATTGACGAAATTGGAGAAATTAACGACCACATACAAACAGAAGCCGGATTCAATGCAAACATTATAATGGGTGTGGGCGAAGACGATACTCTAGGAGATGCCGTAGCAGTCACTATAATTGCAACAGGCTTTAATGTAGAACAGCAAAACGAAATTGTAAATACAGAACCTAAAAAAATTATTCACTCACTCGATGGGGAGCAAAAATTAGTTCATGATTTATCAAAAGACAAAACAGTTACAGCCTTTGATTTCTCCGCCTTTGAAGAAATTAGTGAAATAAAAGAAGAAAAAATAGTTTTTACTTTAGAAGAAGAAATTGAAATCCCAATTCTAGAAGAACCTACTTTTGAAATCGAAATGGTACCCACTTCAGAGTTTATAAAAAACATTGAAGTAACTTTTGAAATCGTTTCTCCTGAGGTCAGTCAAGACTTTTACTTTTCGGAGCCTAAAGTGATCGAAATTAAACAAGAAGTAATAGAAATGCCAGTAGTAAAAGAAGAGCAAATTACTTTTTCTTTTGACCTGCCAATTGTAAATAAAATCCTAGAAACTAAAGTAGAAGACAACAATATCGTTTTTGATTTATCCAATGAAACAATGAATATTGAAGTCAATCAACCCGTTCAGGTGGTTCCGATGACCGAATTAAACAAAGATGGAATCGTAAAATATTCGTTAGAAGAATATATGGAAATCGAAAATGATTTGGCCGATTCTAAGCAGTCCAATACCAATACGGTTCAAGAACCAGTAGCCGAAGAATTAAATATTACAGTAAAACAACTAGATACTAATTCAAATTTTACTACAAACTATCAAGAAGTTTCCCCAATGGAAATGTCTATAGAAGAGACTCTAAAGTTTAGAGCAGACGAACGAAGAAGAAAATTGAAGGATTTCAACTACAAATTCCACAACAATCCCTCAAAAGTAGATGAGTTTGAAAAAGAACCCGCCTACAAACGTTCTGGAATCGACCTGTCCAACACGCAAAATAATAATTCAAACTCTCGATTTTCACTCGGAACCGATAGTAATGACGATATTCAACTGCGTTCAAACAATTCTTTTCTACACGATAACGTAGATTAATAAGAAATAATCAATTACTATAACCCGAATATCACTATGGTTTTCGGGTTATTTTTTTTACCTTTGTCAAGAATTTGGAGCTAATAGTCCGACTTGATTAATAAATCATTTACCCGCTTTCTGTTACAATCTCTTCCCGAAAAAGGAAAGAGGATTTTCACGACAATCGGGACTAGATATAAATCATTGACTTGCTCTAAGACACAATTTTATAATCGATTAACACAACCAAAAAAATGAGTTTATCAATACGATTAATGGACGAGATTAAAAACGCAATGCGTGCTAAAGATACTATTGCACTAGAAGCACTTCGAGCCATAAAATCCGAATTATTATTAGCACAAACCGCCTCCGGAAGCAAAGAAGAAATTACAGAAGCTGACGAAATAAAACTGTTACAAAAACTGGTAAAAACCAGAAAAGATAGTGCTAAAATATTCACCGAGCAAAACCGTATGGACCTTGCAGAACCAGAACTTTCTCAAATTGCAGTAATAGAAAAATTCTTACCCGCACAATTAAATGAGGAAGAAGTTGAAGCAATTATTGCTAAAATTATCGCCGAAACTGGCGCAACTGGAATTGCTTCAATGGGTAAAGTAATGGGACTCGCTGCCGCTCAATTAGGAGGAACTGCTGAGGGAAAAACCATTTCAACCATTGTAAAGAAATTATTGGTTTAGAATTTTACATTAAATAAATAATGGCTGCGTAGTTCAACTGGATAGAATATCAGATTTCGGCTCTGAGGGTTGGGGGTTCGAATCCCTTCGCGGTCACTAATGAATCAAATTCCTATTAATAAATTAAAGTTTACTTTAGTTTTATTTCTGGGGATTTTGATTTTCAAAGTGGAGTTGTTGGAATGTTACGTAGCTAAAATTTTTCGCAATTAAATTAAAAATCATAAACGCGATTTTTTTATTAATTTAAAAAGCAAATTTTAGTTCTGAAATTTGTTAAAAAAATCTATACTTCTACAGTGATGGTGTAAATTATCTCTGTAATTTCATCTATGATTTTTTCTGGGTTAGTTGATAAATTGATAAGATAGGCATATTCTAAACAATTCAGTTTTTCAAGTAGGGTATTCTCCGCTGTCGCAATCACCAGTGAAAAGTTTCGGTTGTACAATGGCAAAACTTCGATTAAATCAAAAGCATCATAAAGAACTAAGCAAACTAAATCACCATTTTGTAAACTATTCTTCATCAACGATTCGTTATTTTGTAAAAATTCAATGGTGTAATTAAAATTAAAAGGGATTGATGTTCCATCCATTTTTTTTGAAAATTTATCGATTACAAAAATTGAATTTGTTGTTTTTGACCTATTCATTTCTTAATTATTAAATAATTGACTTTTAATTCCTTTTATTTTTCTTACTTGCTCAATAATTCTAGTTTTGTTATTAGTATTTATATAATAGGTATGTTTTTTTCCATTTTTTAATTTGATAACAACTTGGTATTGTCTGAACTTTATTATCGAAAGAAGTAATAAGAAGGTAATTAGTATAAAAATTGCGAAAAACACGTTAAAAACTAATAGATCTAACAAATAAAACAGTACCACGGTCAATATACTTACAATAAATAAATAGATGGTTTTTGTTTGTTTACTTACTTTAATAAAAATTTTAGTAAGATGATCAATTACAATTATCTTTTCGCCTACCTTATATTTCATCTTTACTACAAAAGAAGATTCATTGATAGTAAGATCATTTACCGTATTTAAATAGTGAATCATAAATAGTATTTGACAGATTAAGTTCTTTATTGTTTATTTCCCAAAAATTTACCGAGCTTTTGGTTCCAAAAGTTATTTGGATTCCAAATTAAACTTCCATTTTGTCGTTTTTTACAGTCGCCCAACCGCATTCATGAAGAATGTTCGACCTTTTTAACGGGGTGTTAAAATTTAATGAAGGAACCAAAAAACAAGGTGTAATAATCAATAATAGTTATACATTAAAAAATTATAACCGATAATCTGAACAAAAATAGGGTTTAAAGACAATGTTGTAAATAGTACTTTTGTGTGAGATAATTAATTTTATAAAACCTAATAGTTTTATTTTTTTTAAATTCTTGTTAAATAATTAAGTTGAATTAATTATTTATTAACAAAAAATTATATATTTGAATGGTAAAAATTGCTTTTTTATTGCCCAAGTATTTTTATTGAAGTTAAAGTATTAATAATCCTATTAATTTATATCACGATTATTTTTAGGTATTTCTAAACTTTTTCTTTTCGCCACGATTATTAACTAAGTAAATGCCATTTATGAATTCAATAAACACGCCTTCTAATTCTCAATTTACAACACATTCCAACCAAGAAGAAAGAAATAGAATATCACAAGAACTTCACGATGATTTAGGTTCAGCTTTCACACTAATTACATTAGCTTCTCAAAGATTGAAAACGGGTACTAGCGACAAACTAAAAGAATTAGAGACTATTTTCAAAAGTACCGACATTATTTATAATAAGATAAACGAAATTATTTGGGGACTAAATTCAACAAATGACTCACTTTTTGGAGTCTTAACCTATTTAAGAAAGTTTGTCAATTCTTTTGAAACGACTACTGATATAAATTTTTTAATTATTTCAGATGAAACATTGCCGAATTTATATTTAAATGCAACAACCAGAAAAAATATTGTGTTATCGATTAAAGAAATAATCAATAATGCCATTAAGCATTCAAATTGTTCAAATTTTAAATTAAATTTTAGTTTTGAAAATGACATCTTCAATGTTATGGCTACTGATGATGGAATTGGGTTTTCACAAATTGAGAAACAAAATAAGGGAAATGGACTCATCAATATTCAGAAAAGTATTAAATCTATTGGTGGAACTCTACAATCGAATTCTTCCAGTTTTGGAACCAATTATTTGATTACTTTTCCCATTCTCGAACAAACCCATGCTAAAATTCGGGTAGTCATTGTAGAAGATGATCGTGAAGTACAAAAAATGTTAGAAGAAATAGTTAGCGTTGATTACGAATGTATAGGTGTTTTTTCTACTGGAAAACAGGCCATTAATAAAATACCCATTTTAAAACCAGATGTAGTTCTTATGGATATTGGATTACCTGATATTAGTGGAATTGATTGTATTAAAAAGTTAAAGTTAGCAGGGATTGAAAGTGAATTTATGATTTGTACTGTTTTTGAGGATTCTATAAGAGTGATGCAAGCACTAGAAGCAGGAGCAACATCCTATGTTTTAAAGAGATGTACTTCTGGTTTTTTAATTAATTCCATTATGGAAGTTACTCAAGGCGGAAGTCCAATGAGTCCTGAAATTGCAAGAATGATCGTGAAGCGATTTTACGATAAAAATGAAAAATCACACAAAAATGAAAACAACATCGTAACCGCAAGAGAGAAAGAAATATTGGTATTATTGTCTCAAGGGTTGTTGTACAAGGAAATATCAAGTAAACTTGGAATCTCAATAAATACAATCAAATCACATTGTTACAACGTATATCAAAAATTACATGTGACCAATAAGGTGGAGGCGATTAATAAAATGTTCAGTGATGGAGAAAGTGATTAGAAACTGTTTTTCAAATCACTTATAGTTTGGATTGGGTTACTCGATTTAAACACAAAGTTTCCTGCAACCAAAATATCAGCTCCTGCTTGAACTAATGCTAATGCATTTTTGTTTGTTACCCCGCCATCAATTTCAATAAGTGTTGCGGCGCCTTTCTTAGTTATTAACGCTTTTAACTTCTCGATTTTGGAATAGGTATTTTCAATAAAGGATTGTCCGCCAAAACCTGGATTGACACTCATGATGCAAACCAAATCGATGTCGTTGATTACATCTTCTAGTAAATCTATGTTGGTATGTGGATTTAAGGCTACTCCAGCTTTCATGCCTTCGGCTTTAATGGCCTGTAAAGTTCTGTGCAAATGAGTACACGCTTCATAGTGAACGGTTAGTACATTAGCACCTAAATCTTTAAATGTTTTTATGTATCGGTCGGGATCAATAATCATCAAATGTACGTCGATTGTTTTTTTGGTGTGTTTTGTAATGGCTGCTAAAACGGGCATTCCAAATGAAATATTAGGAACAAATACGCCATCCATAATATCAATATGAAACCAATCGGCTTCGCTGTTATTTACCATTTCGATGTCTCGTTGTAGGTTGGCGAAATCAGCAGCAAGTAGGGAAGGAGCGATAAGTGTGTTTTTCATTTTAGTAGAAGTTGAGTTGTGAGTACAAAAATAGTTATTTTAATGCAATTGGCGAAATTACATTGATTGATGAGAATTTTAATCGGAATTTATGTTTGAAACCTTGCTCGTTTGCGTGAAGGATAGTAGTGGAAATCCCACGTTATTGCGAGGAGGCACGACGTGGCAATCTCGTGGATTGTAGCGAATAGCCTGACCGAGTTTACGGATTGCTTCATTCTTTGCAACGACGCTATAAACGAGGGCACGCCCAATAAAAAACTCCGAAAAGGATTCCGGAGTTTTATAGTAAGGTTTTATGACATTCGACTTAAAGACGAGTTTATCCTAAATAAGTTTTCAAGATTTTACTTCTTGACGTATGTTTTAATCTGCGGATTGCTTTTTCTTTGATTTGACGAACGCGTTCTCTTGTTAGGTCAAAAGTTTCACCAATTTCTTCTAAAGTCATTGGGTGTTGGTCTCCAAGGCCAAAATACAAACGTACTACATCGGCTTCTCTCGGGGTCAAAGTTTCAAGAGAACGCTCGATTTCGGTGCGTAATGATTCGTGAATTAATGCTCTGTCTGGATTTGGCGATTCTCCAGAACGCAAAACGTCATAGAGGTTTGAATCTTCTCCTTCAACCAATGGTGCGTCCATTGATAAGTGACGACCAGAGTTTTTCATGGACTCTTTTACGTCATTTACGGTCATGTCTAGTTCTTTTGCAATTTCTTCAGCAGAGGGTGGACGTTCATTAGATTGCTCTAATAAAGCATACATTTTGTTGATTTTATTTATAGAACCAATTTTGTTTAATGGCAAACGAACGATACGAGATTGTTCAGCAAGGGCTTGAAGAATCGATTGACGAATCCACCAAACGGCATAGGAAATGAATTTAAAACCACGAGTTTCATCGAAACGTTGTGCTGCTTTTATCAATCCTAAATTACCTTCGTTAATTAAATCGGGAAGGGTTAGTCCTTGGTTTTGGTATTGTTTGGCTACCGAAACTACGAAACGCAAATTGGCTTTGGTCAATTTTTCGAGTGCTGCTTGATCTCCAGCTTTAATTTTCTGCGCTAATTCTACTTCTTCATCGGCAGTAATCAAATCTACTTTTCCAATTTCTTGTAAGTATTTGTCTAAAGATGCCGTTTCCCGGTTCGTTACTTGTTTGGTAATTTTAAGCTGTCTCATGATTTTCTTTCCTCGTTTTAGGTAATGAAATGGTTATACGAACTCTGGGCTAATAAAGTTACAAAAAAGCAGAAATTTTTTAAAAAAGTAAATCAACTTGATTGTTTAATCGTTCGATATAATAATCAATTTTTCTATTAGCTCTATTAAAAAATAAGTTTTGTTCTTTAATTCCTGATTGATTCAATGATTTAGAATTAATGATTTGTTGATTGAAAAATTGATGCACATTTTTACAACTTTCTAAATTGTCTGTTATGAAATAACCTAACAAGGTATAGGGGATAAACATGGTTAATTTTTCATCAGTTTCAATAAGCATATTATTATTTAATAAAATCAATTCATTATAGTAGATGGTATAGTTAGAATTTGATTTGTTAGATTTTTCTTTAATCAAATTCAAAATTCTTTTCAAATCTAAACATAATGAAGTAGCGTTATTAAAACTCAGTAGTCCAGATTCATAGAAATATAAAATTTGTTGTAAACTACTATTGATGGTTGTGTCATTCCAGACTTCTTTTATGGTAACTTTCTCGTATATCTTTTTTAGCTTTTGAGTATATTCCATAAACGATTCATCAATAACAAAATTTTCAAAAGTAACTTCAGACTGATTTGGGTTTAATAATTTCAACCAAACATACGCTTTGAATTTTGAGATAATGGTATTATCCATAAAATAAAATAGTGGAATATCTTTTGCTGAATAATATAAAATTACATTTTTATTACTAACCAATTGTTCAAGTCTCTCTGCCGATTTTTGAAAATAGGAATGCATGTCATTTAATGAAGTGATTTCAATAGTTTTTTCAACAATAACTTTATCGTTTTTCAAAAATAACCGGTCTAACGAAATATTGAATTGATTTGACAATTTTAATGTTTCATCAATAGAAAATTTACTTTTCCCAGAAACTCTTCTATGTGCTGCATCATAACTTATATTTAATACAGCCGAAATCTCATCATTTAAAGAGGTTGAACTCGAAAGTTGTTTTCTAATTTCCTTTAAAAGTAATTCTTGATTGTTCATTTTTTTGTGATAATCGCAAATATATTAATTTTAATTATTAATTAACGCTAATCAGTGTGTGATTATTGCAATAGTTTTGGCTAATAAATTTAAAACAAATTAATTATGAAAACTAAAATTTTAATGATCATCGTATTTATTACTAATTTTATTTCCGCGCAAGATTCAATTAGTATTTCTTCGCGAGATACTATTCAGAATTTTTATTTTGACCAAACGAAACAAACTCATGTTATTGGATTTTCTCCATTATCTAGAAAAATTGAAAAGATAAATGGATTGGTTTTTGGAGTTGGTCATATTGACAATAGGTATGTAGAAAAACAAGCCATTAATGGTTTTAATGTAGAAGTCAATCCTGCTCCAGCAATAGGCGCATTTATGACTTTTATTGCTGTTATGTATTTGCCGGAAGTAATTAGTGCCAACTTTGGAAAAAAAAGAATGATAAAAACCCAGGATACGTTAGCTACAAAAGAAGATTATTTAAGAATTAAAAATTGGGATAAAAGTCCTCATTTAAAATTAAATGGATTAAATTTTAGTACGGGTTGTTTTTTTACCACTACAAGTATGAATGGATTAAATATTTCATTAGCAAATAAATTTCAAGTTTTTAACGGAATTTCAGTTGCGCCTTTAGGAACAATTTCAGACATACAAACTGGTATGTCCATTGGATTGATTAATGCAAATAATAATTTAAATGGTCTTGTTTTTGGGGTTTACAATCAATCCTACAAATTGAATGGATTGCAAATAGGGATTTTAAATAAAGTCGATTCAAATCAAGGATTACAAATTGGGATTATTAATCATTCTCGTTCAAAGGGACTCCAACTAGGAGTTTGGAATAAAAACAAAAAGAGATCTTTGCCAATTCTAAATTGGTAATACTAAAAACCCCCAATTCAACTAAATGAATTGGGGGTTTTATTAAACTCTGTCACAGATTTGACAGAGTTGTTATATCAAATTATTCCGCTTTTGGAGTAATTTTATTTTCTTCTCTAGGAGGTCTTGGCAGCAATGCTTTTCTAGACACTTTTTCTTTTCTAGTTTTTGGGTCAATACCTAAATATTTTACCATAAACACATCGCCCATATTCACTACATCAGATACATTTTCTGTGCGTTCCCAAGCTAATTCCGATACGTGAAGTAATACTTCATTTCCTGGAGCGTCAGTGTATTCCACCACAGCGCCAAAATCGAGCATTTTAATTACTTTCACGTCATATGCCTCGCCTACAACTGGTTTGAATATGATAGAGTCAATTTTAGCCAATACCGCTGCAATTCCATCTGGATCAGTTCCTAGGATTTCAACAACTCCTTGTTCGTCTACTTCGTTGATTACAATAGTACAACCGGTAGCTTTTTGTAGTTCTTGAATTACTTTTCCACCAGGGCCAATTAATGCACCAATGAAATTTCCAGGAATAGTACGCATAATAATTTTTGGAGCATGTGCTTTAACGTCTGGATTTGGTTGAGCAAGAGTCTCAATTAATTTCCCTAAAATATGTAAACGACCATCACGAGCTTGAGCCAAAGCTTGCTCCATGATTTCATATTTCAATCCGTCAATTTTTATGTCCATTTGACAAGCGGTAATTCCTAATGAAGTTCCTGTCACTTTAAAATCCATGTCTCCTAAGTGATCTTCATCACCTAAAATATCAGATAAAACAGCAAAACGTTCTCCGTCAGTAATCAATCCCATTGCTATTCCAGAAACAGGACGAATCATTTGTACTCCGGCATCCATTAATGATAGTGTTCCCGCACAAACGGTAGCCATAGAAGAAGAACCATTAGATTCTAATACTTCAGAAACCACACGAATGGTATAAGGACAATCAGCAGGAATCATATTTTTTAAGGCTCTTTGCGCCAAGTTCCCGTGACCTACCTCTCTTCTTGATGTTCCTCTCAACGGACGAGCTTCTCCAGTAGAGAACGGAGGGAAATTATAATGCAAGTAGAATTTTTCTTCTCCTTGTTCTGATGGGGAATCAATTTGGTTTGCCTCTCTAGAAGTTCCTAAAGTTGCTGTTGCCAATGCTTGAGTTTCTCCACGAGTAAACAAAGCTGAACCGTGAACTGATGGTAAATAATTTACTTCACTCCAAATTGGACGAATCTCTGTAGTTTTTCTACCGTCAAGACGCGTTCCTAAATCTAAAGTTACATTACGAACTGCTTCTTTATTAGTTTTGTAGAAATATTTAGAAACTAAATCGCCGTTTTCTGCCAATTCTTCTTCTGTAAACAAGGCTTTTATCTCTTCTTTAACAGCGTCAAAAGCCGCAGAGCGTTCGTGTTTAGCTGAACCTTTACTAGCAATTGCATAGATTTTATCGTAGGCAGCAGCTCTTACTTTAGCATAAATTTCTTCGTCTGATTTTTCTTTTTCGTAGGTACGAACTTCTTTTTTTCCAAAAGCGTTGGCCAATCTTTCTTGAGCTGCAATTTGTACTTTAATATGTTCGTGAGCAAATTTAATAGCTTCTACCATTTCTGCTTCTGAAATTTCTTTCATTTCGCCTTCTACCATTGCGATAGAATCGGTTGAAGCTCCAATCATCATGTCAATATCTGATAACTCTAATTGAGCACGAGATGGGTTGATGATAAATTTTCCATCAATTCTACCTACTCTAGCTTCAGAGATTAAAGTTTCAAAAGGAATATCCGAGAGTGCTAATGCTGCCGAAGCGGCTAATCCTGCTAATGCGTCTGGCATC
>JBIHZQ010000141.1:0-3544 GCA_044231345.1 Flavobacterium sp. | reverse complement strand
CAATTACACACCAAGAAGCAAAGTTGGATCAGTCACAATCTGATGCGGTTTATGTGCCTTCATTAGCCAAAGATTTATTAGAACAAATTAGTTTTGAAGCCCGCGAAAGCGAATACATCGATGCGAAAAGTGGGGTGAGTGCACGTATGAGCATCACCGCCTATGAAAATTTAGTAAGCACTGCTGAACGAAGAGCCTTACTATCTGGTGCAGAAAAGACAACCGTTCGTTTAGCTGATTTTATGGGAATTATCCCTGCAATTACTGGAAAAGTAGAGCTGGTTTATGAAGGCGAACAAGAAGGCGCAGCTGTGGTGGCGCAACATTTAATTGGAGATGCCATCCATACTTTTTTCCCTGCCTATTTTCCTAAAATAGAAAAGCTAGAACGCGATGCTACTGCGAGTCCGTATGCTAAATTATTAGAATGGTTTTTTGCAGAAACCGGATTCCAATTACTGGATGATGCCACCGATGAAGATTACCAGAAACAATTAGACGCCATACCGCCGCTAGAAGACCTCATCCAAAAATACCAACCCACTTACACCCCAGAAGACAAGTACTTCTTGAAAGAATTTCTACTTTGGGGATTGGTCGAACACGAAAAATTAAGCAAAGACCGAGTACAAACCGGATACCAATTCAAAGATTTGTATAGTAACTACATCAATAAATTATAAGATAGATTACTAGCAGCTTTAGACAAAATGTAAAAGGGATTATTACATGATCCCAGAGGGTGAGTCCAACAACGAAACCCTAAGCCAAAGTTAATTTTGACGTGGCTTAAAATATAAAAACCCGAAAATTTCGTTTCGGGTTTTCTTTTGCGGAGAAAGAGGGATTCGAACCCCCGGACCTGTTACAGTCAACAGTTTTCAAGACTGCCGCATTCGACCGCTCTGCCATTTCTCCAATAAGTCGCATGTAATTTCTTAATGCGGTTGCAAATATAGAAACCTTTTTTGATTTCTAAAACATTTTTTACTAAAAAGTAAATAATAATTTCAGTACTTTCTTTAATGGTTTCATTTCCTTTGGTTTATCCAAAAAATCCCCAATCGAAAGGCCTTAGTTCCCTTCAATAATCAATAATTTAATAGCTAACGTAATCTTTAATCTCTAGGCCATAGCCAATCATACCCACCCTTTTGGTTTGTACTGTATTGGTTAGTAACCTGATTTTAGAAATATCTAAATCATGAAGTATTTGGGCACCAATTCCGAAATCCTTACTATCCATTTTGATTTCAGGTGCTTTGAGAACGCCAGTGGCTTGTAACGTCTTTAATTCGGTAATTCTGTTCAATAAATTAATAGATTGGGACTCCTGATTAATAAATAAAATTGCACCCCTCCCCGCTTCATTAATTAAAGTGAACATGTCGTCCAATTTTTTATCGGCGTTATTGGTAAGTGTTCCCAGCAAATCATTATTTACTAAAGTGGAATTAATTCGGGTCAAAACCGATTCGCCTAAATTCCAAGTGCCTTTGGTCAGCGCAATATGAATTTGCTTATTAGTGGTTTGCTCATAAGCCCTCATTCTGAAATTCCCAAAACGTGTGGCTACTTCAAAGTCTTCCTTTTTTACAATTAAACTGTCGTGAAGCATTCGGTAAGCAACCAAATCTTCAATTGAAACTAATTTTAAATTGAATTTTTTGGCCACCTCTACTAATTGTGGCAACCGAGCCATTGATCCATCATCATTCATGATTTCCACAATCACTCCCGCAGGTTTAAATCCGGCCAAACGGGCAAAATCTATAGCTGCTTCAGTGTGACCCGTTCTTCGCAAAACGCCACCTTGTTTGGCTATTAAGGGAAAAATATGTCCTGGCCGAGCTAAATCGTGTGATTTGGTATTTTCATCAACTAACGCATGAATGGTTTTGGCTCTGTCAGAAGCAGAAATTCCCGTAGTCACTCCTTTTCCTCTTAAATCAACTGAAACAGTAAACGCAGTTTCCATGGGATCGGTATTGTTCGTCACCATTACGTGAAGTCCCAATTCCTTACATCGGCTTTCTGTTAAAGGGGCACAAATTAGACCTCTTCCGTGGGTCGCCATAAAATTGATCATTTCGGGAGTTACCTTTTCGGCTGCGGCCAAAAAATCGCCTTCATTCTCCCGATCTTCATCGTCGACCACAATAATTACTTTCCCCTGACGAATGTCTTCAATAGCTTCTTCTATCGTATTTAATTGTAGTGTATCGAGTGCCATGCTATTCATTTTGATTTGAAAATAATTTCTGTACTAATTTTTGAAAAGGTTTTAACAAGAGTTCCATATTGATAATGCCGATGTCATTGGTGGCTCGATAGGTTAAAAGTACCGCCAAAGGGGTCAAAACAATCGAAGACATCCACGACCCTAAAAAAGGGGTTATTTGATTCTCTTGCGCAATTTTTTTTCCAAACGTATTGAGGATATGGAAAGTAATGAAAATTAATACTGCAAAAACAATGGGAAGTCCAATACCGCCTTTACGGATAATCGCGCCCAACGGAGCTCCGATAAAAAACATCAAAAGACAGGCAAATGCAATGACAAATTTGTCAAATAAAGCCAACCAGTGGTTGTTAATGTTTTTTTGCTTGCTCTCCATTTCCATCTTAGAACTTTCGATAGAATAGCCCATACTTTTTAGGTTACTACTAGCAATCTGAAGTATCTTATCCCGATCTGTCTTTTCAAATGTTTCGAGTACATTGGGCACTACTTTTTCTTTCTTTTTGATTCGTTTAGCAACGGAACCATCAGCAAAAGCAGCACGATGATAAATGTTATCAGCAAATGAAGCGATGTCTTTTTTATAATTGGTATCCAAAGAATCTAAGGTATACGTCAACTCACTAACATTCAACATGGTGTTGGTATTAGTAATCATTTCGTTATTTTGATCTTGTGGGTTTAAAATGGATAAATCTAAATTAATTACATCTTTCTTAAAAGTTGCTTTGGCAAATGGAATCTTTTTTCTATCGTCATATTTCTTGGGCGTAATGTCTTCATAATAATAACCATCAAACAAAATTAACTTTAGAATATTCGAGTTTTCATTACTGACTAACTCCCCTCTTTTGGCTTTAATAACCGATATCACTCCTGTTCCCTGAGTAGATCTCTTGTGAATCGTAACCCCTTGCAACGAATTGCCGTCTTCGCCTAATTTTTTTTCTACTTTGATGTTATAATTCCCGATTTCGTTGAATTGTCCTTCCACAATGGCCATTGCCGGCTTTCGCTGGGCTATGTTTTTTCTAAAATTGATGAATTTATACTCCGCATAGGGAATGACATTATTCGCAAAAACAAAGGCCAAGGCGCTTAACGCAAAAATAAAAATAATTAAACTTTTCATTGCGCGCTGTAAGGATATTCCAGAGGACTTCATAGCGGCAAATTCGTAGTTTTCTGCCAAACTTCCAAAGGTCATTATGGACGCTAAGAGTACCGAAAGCGGCAGTACTAAAGGAATAATTCTTGGCATAGAGAACAGCAAGAACTTTATTACTAATATAAAATCGAGGT
>JBIHZQ010000062.1:0-11586 GCA_044231345.1 Flavobacterium sp. | reverse complement strand
GTGCCACCCATTTTAACCCCGTAGATTTAGTTTGCGGAATTAAAAACTATAAAGGAGAAAAGTTTGATTTAACAAAGTTTATAGATCGAAAAAGCGGCTTTATTGTCGAAAAAAATAAAGACGGAAAGCCATTAAAAGGATATGAATTGCCTGGATTATGGAACGGAGCAATGTCGGGTTGGATTACTATTTTTGTAGAAGTTCCATTGGTTACTTTTAACCCTGTGAAAACGGTAAATGACTTGTTAAAACCAGCGCATCAAAAACAATAATTAGCAACAATTTGTTTCCATGGATAAAGAAAAACTAATGGCTGAATTGCAATTCAAAGCAGTTAGAAGCAGTGGTGCTGGCGGGCAAAATGTAAATAAAGTTTCTTCGAAAGTGGTGCTGACTTTCGATTTGAAAAATTCAAAATCGGTATCTGAAAAGGAAAAAGCACTTCTAGAAATAAAGTTGGAATCCCGACTTACTAATGACCAAGTCTTGATTTTGAATTGTGATGAAGACCGAAGTCAACTCAAAAATAAAGAAATGGTAACCAAACGGTTTTTTGCAATTATTGAAAAGGGATTGCATATTCCGAAAATTAGAAAGGCAACCAAAATCCCAAAATCTGTGATTAGAAAACGAATAAAAGATAAAAAAAACACATCTGATGTTAAGAAGAATCGGAAGAAACCAGAATTTTAAATTTTTTGAAATTCATAATTCATAATTCACAATTTATAATTAATTTTGTCTTGTCTCAAAGGGGTGCTAAATTCCAAAACGGAATGAAGGCTGAGATTATACCCAAAGAACCTGGGCAGGTAATGCTGCCAAGGGAAAAAATGATAGAAAAGTAATGTCCACATTAGTAACTATCATAAGTACATCAATTTAATTTAACAAAAAGAATAATTTCCCCCTTGTTATTCGTAAAACTTTTACGAATGGAAAATGTCATTAAATTACAAAAAAGAACGAAATCCAATAATATATTCACTCTTCGTCTCTTAACTTTTCTCTTTTTAACCACTTCTTTTTTCTCTTTTTCTCAAGAAATTAAAAAAGACACTACTAAAATCAATGCGCTTGATGAAGTCTTAGTTTCGGCAGTTCGAGTCGATTCAAAAATCCCTGTTACGTTTAGTAATTTGAATAAAAAAGAATTGAAATCTCGAAATTTAGGGCAGGACATCCCCATTTTAATGAATTATTTACCCTCGGTTGTAACTACTTCTGATGCAGGAAATGGCATTGGTTACACCGGAATTCGTGTTCGCGGTAGCGATGCAACACGAGTTAATATTACCATCAATGGAATTCCGTATAACGATTCTGAAAGTCAAGGAACCTATTGGGTAAACATGCCTGATTTTGCCTCGTCATTAGAAAGTATTCAGTTGCAAAGAGGCGTAGGAACATCGACTAACGGTTCGGGAGCATTTGGCGCGAGCTTAAACATGCTTACGGATTCCTATTCAAAATTGAGTAACGGTGAAATTTCAAATTCAGCGGGTAGTTTTAATTCAAGAAAACATACCGTTAAATTCAGTACAGGTTTGTTGAATAATCATTTTGAAATGGCAGGCCGAATGTCAGTTTTGAAATCGGATGGTTATGTGGACAGAGCAAGTTCTGATTTGAAGTCCTATTTTCTTCAAGGAACTTTTGTTGGAAAAACAACCTTGATAAAAGCATTGGCTTTTGGCGGAAAAGAAAAAACCTATCAATCTTGGAACGGAATTGACGGAGCAACACTTGTAAACCACAGAACGTTCAATTCGGCAGGAATGTACACGGATGAATTTGGACAAGTTCGATTCTATGATAATGAAACCGATAATTACCAACAAGACCATTATCAATTGCATTGGAACGAAAAAATTTCAGACCAGTGGAGTACGAATTTAGCGTTTCATTATACCAAAGGAAAAGGATATTATGAAAATTATAAAGAAAATGCTACTTTCGAAGATTATGGTTTAACGCCTGTTGGTTCTGAAGTGGCAACCGATTTGATCCGTCAAAAATGGTTGGATAATGATTTTTATGGAACTACATTTTCCTCAAATTATAAAGATGAAAAGTTAAATTTAGTTGTTGGAGGTGCCTATAATAACTATGAAGGCGATCATTTTGGGAAAGTTATTTGGGCACGATTTGCTTCTCAAAGTGAACTCGGGGATCGTTATTATGATGATTTTTCTACTAAATCTGATGGGAATGTATTTGCGAAAGCGACCTACCAACTCTCAGAAAAAATCAGTTTTTATGGCGATTTGCAACTCAGAAACGTACAATACAAAGCCAACAGTTATGATACGGGATTGGTGAACGATAATTTCAATTTTTTTAATCCAAAAGCAGGTTTAAACTTTGATATAAATTTAAAAAACACGCTTTATTTGTCTTTTGCTCGTGCCAATAGAGAGCCAAATCGCGATGATTATTCTAATGGAACTCCAAAACCAGAACAGCTGAATGATTTTGAATTGGGTTGGAGAGGGTATGCTGACCATACAAAATGGAACGTTACGGTATATTATATGAAATACAAAAACCAATTGGTTTTAACAGGCGCTTTGAATGATGTGGGTTCGCCATTACGAGAAAATGTTGGCGACAGTTATCGATTGGGATTAGAAGTAGATGCTAGTGTTTCTCTCTCAAACCAATGGTCAATTCGTCCAAATATATCCATTAGTGACAACAAAAACAGAGACTATTATTTTCAGAAAGATGGGATATTGAAAAATTTCGGAAACACGAATATCGCTTTTTCACCAAATGTTGTTGCGGGAAACAGCTTGACATTTGCCCCAGAAAAAAACTTTCAGATTAGTATTTTATCAAAATTTGTTGGAGAACAATTTATGGGTAATATAGATTCTGAAACCTCTAAACTAGATAGTTATTTTGTTAATGATTTGAATGTATCGTATGAAATTCAGACAAAAAAAGTGTTCCAATCTATTTTATTTTCGGCATTGGTCAATAATGTTTTAGATTACAAATATGTTTCTAATGGCTATTATTACACTTATGATGACAATTGGACAACTCCAGGATCAACAACTACAATAGATGGCGCAGGATATTATCCGCAAGCGGGAATCAATTTCTTGATGGGAATGACTTTAAAGTTTTAATTGTACACGCGAATAATAGTTCCAAAAATCTCTACGCGGTATTGTTTCATAGGATAATATTGTCCGGTACTTTGCCCTGAGAATAAGTTATAAGAATTGTTGTCACAGGCGCAAACAACATTTATTCCATTTATTGCCATAGTAGAACAGGAACTTAAAGCTTGATTTGGACAGGCAGCATCGTAGGCTTTGAAATTGTTGTTTCCCGCATTAAACACGATAATTCCTCTTGCTCCAAAGCCCGATAAGTACTTGGCGTTACTTACAAAATTTAGTGCTGAGTAGCTTGGAAGCTCTAAATTTAGCTCGGTAGAGAAAGAATAATTGGGAATATAAGGGTTGTTATTGTTGAAATTTTGGCTTTCACAACTCCACAAAAAAGCAGTAATTACAAGTAAAATATATTTTTTCATGAATATTTTTTTCTAAAAGTATAGTACCAACAAATTTAAATTAATTAACTTTGAATTCAGTATGTTTAACATATTAATTATCGATTAAAAATATAACCTGTATCTTTGCAAAAAGAAATCCCGTTGCTAATGGGATTTTTTCTATTTTATAAATGATGAAACTATGAGCGCAGTATCTTATTACACAGCAGAAGGATTAAAAAAATTAAGAGAAGAATTAGACTATTTAAAAAACGTGATGCGACCAAAAGCATCGCAAGATATCGCAGACGCAAGAGATAAAGGTGATTTATCTGAAAATGCAGAGTATGATGCAGCTAAGGAGGCGCAAGGGATGCTAGAAATGCGAATTGCTAAATTAGAAGAAGTGCATGCTAATGCGCGTTTAATTGATGAAACTCATTTAGATTTGTCAAAAGCATTAGTCTTGTCCAATGTGAAAATAAAAAACTTGACTAACGGAATGGAGTTGAAATATACTTTAGTAGCCGAGAGCGAAGCCGATTTGAAATCGGGTAAAATATCAGTGACTTCGCCAATTGGGAAAGGATTGTTAGGAAAATCAGTAGGTCAAGTTGCTGAAATTACCGTTCCAAATGGCGTGTTAAAATTTGAAATATTAGAAATTTCTAGAGATTAATTAGGATGCCAACTTTATTTACAAAAATAATAAACGGAGAACTTCCATGTTATAAAATTGCCGAAGACGAAAATTATTTGGCTTTTTTAGATGTAAATCCAAATGCAATTGGACACACGTTATGCATTCCGAAATTTGAAATTAATAAAATTTTTGAAATGGACGAGGCTCATTATCTTGGCTTGATGCATTTTTCTAGAAAAGTAGCTTTAGCACTAGAAAAGGCGATAGTATGCAAGCGAATTGGGATGTCCGTAATCGGTTTAGAGGTGCCTCATGCTCACGTACATTTAATTCCATTACAGGACATGGATGACATTCGTTTTCATAAAAAAGTAAGTTTGACCAATGAAGAGTTTGAAGCTGTAGCTAAGAAAATTCAAGAGCATTTGTAATAGCAGAGAGAATTAGTGGGCTATAGTATTGAAAAAAAGAAAAGATTATTTGGATTTTCTATAACTAATTTGGATGGTAGTTCCCTTTCCAATTTCGGAACTGAGTACTTTTATTTTCCCCTTATGGTAATCTTCTACAATTCGTTTGGTTAATGACAGTCCCAAACCCCAGCCTCTTTTTTTGGTCGTAAATCCAGGTTCGAAAATTTGTTTATACAATTTCTTTGGAATACCACTCCCTGAATCGGAAATAGTTATTTTGACAAAAGTGTCATCTTCCTCCATTTTTAGACGTAATTCGCCTCTTCCTTTCATGGCGTCTATGGCGTTTTTCACTAAATTTTCGATAGTCCAACTATGCAAAGACGCATTTATAGAAACCATTATTTTAGACTCTGGCACTTCCATTGAAAAAGCAACTTGTTTAGAAATACGCGCATTTAGGTAATCAAAAGTAAGTTGTGTTTCGGCAATTATATCTTTGATTTCTAGAATTGGTTCGGAGCCAATTTTCGAAAATCTATCGGTTATGTTTTGAAGTCGTAAAATATCTTTTTCGATTTCGAGGCTAATCGATTCTTCAATTTTTGAGGACTTCATAATCTCTAGCCATCCCATTAAAGAAGACAAAGGAGTTCCTATTTGATGCGCTGTTTCTTTTGCCATTCCCGCCCAAAGTTTATTTTGACTAGCTGTTTTTGTGCTTCTATAATAATTGTAAACGAGCGCTCCAAATAATATTATAATAAGTAAAAGTGCAATTGGAAAGTATTTTAATTGATTCAATAAGGAAGAATTGCCATAGTATAAATATTGAAACTTTCCAGGAACATATTCAATTTTTATTGGTTTGTTTTGGTTTTTTAATTGTAGTAGTAAGGAAGCTATTTTTGTCGCGTCTTCTGTGATTTTATAATCGATATTTACCGTGTTGATTATACTATCTTTCTGATTTGCCCATATAATTGGAATGGAAGTATTATTGCTTATAATTTTAAATGGAAGTTCTAAATCGGCATTTTCATCGGCATTAATCACCGTTTTTTGAGCTTCTGCCCAATATTCCATTTTTATTCGCTCTTCATTTTTAAATAGTTGAAAAAACATATAGGTGTTCCAAAGTATCATTAAAACAATGACAAATGAAGCAAAAATGATAAACCACCTTGTTAGCGTTCTTTTATTGGAAAAAACCATTTAATTTCTTTTGAGGCCTAAAGATACAAAATAAAAAGTAGCACCATAAATGTTAATTATCTACTTTTTATTTAGTACAATCTTAATCCATTTTAGTACTTTTGTTTAAATTGTAACCGTATGATAAGTATTGAACCTAAAGAACTTACTCCATTAAAATTACAAGCCTATTTGCAAGGGGCTGTTGGACCAAGACCTATTGCATTTGCTAGTACCATTGGACGTAATGGAATACCTAATTTATCTCCATTTAGTTTTTTTAATGTGTTCAGTTCTAATCCCCCGATTTTGATTTTTTCACCCGCAAGGCGCGTTCGTGACAATACGATAAAACACACTTTAATTAATGCTACTGACACTAAACAAGTAGTAATAAATGTTGTAAATTATGACATGGTACAACAAACTTCTTTGTCAAGTACGGAATATGCTGAAGGGGTTGACGAGTTTATTAAATCAGGTTTCACACCAGTACCTTCTCATTTAGTTAAACCATATCGGGTTGCAGAATCGCCAGTACAATTTGAATGCAAAGTAAATGATATTATCAGTTTGGGTTCAGAAGGAGGAGCGGGAAACTTAATCATCTGTGAGGTGCTTAAAATTCACATCCATGAAGCGGTGTTGGCTTCTGACGGAACAATTGACCAATACAAAATTGATTTGGTGTCTAGAATGGGAGGAAATTGGTACTCTCGTGCAAATAAGGGTTTGTTTGAAGTTCAAAAACCAATTAATTCTTTAGGAATTGGAGTAGATCAAATCCCACAATTTATTAGAGAGAGTCCTGTTTTTAACGGAAATGATATGGGAAAATTAGGAAACGTAGAAGCATTGCCTAGTAAAGAAGAAATTGATATATTTGTAAAACAGAATTTTGCAGTAAAGGGCGTTTTAAGTGCTGACGATGAAATAAAAAAGCACCAATTGGCCAAAGAATATTTAGAAATAGACGAAGTGCTAACGGCTTGGAAAGTACTTTTAGCAAAACAATAAAATTTAGAATAATTATGGAAGTATCAGGAAAAGTAAAAGTGGTTGGAGGCGAACAACAAGTTAGTCCAACATTTAAAAAAAGAGAATTGGTTGTTACTACAGACGAACAGTATCCGCAAAGTATTATGATCGAATTTGTTCAAGACAAATGTGATTTATTAAATAATGTTACCGTTGGCGAAGAAGTAAAAGTTTCCATCAATTTAGGAGGAAGAGAATGGGTTAATCCTCAAGGAGAGACAAAATATTTCAACTCCATTAAAGGTTGGAGAATTGAAAAAAGTCAAGCTGCTGTTGCTTCACCACAAGCGATGCCGCCTATGCCAGCTGCCGAAGCTTTTGCACCTGCTCAAAACTTAAATGAGGAAGAGCACGATGATTTGCCTTTTTAGTAATAAATAAAAAGTACTATTTTTAATTCCAAATTCCAAATTAGCAAGTATATATTTGGGATTTGGGATTTTTTTATTTTCCAATTTTGTAAATGTATTTTTTAACCAAAGAACTATTTTTTCCGTCAGTCGAGGAAGCTTCTCCAGAAGGGGTAGTTGCTATTGGTGGAGATTTATCGGTAGAGCGAATACAGTTAGCCTATGAAAAAGGAATTTTTCCTTGGTTTGATGAAGGCAATCCAATTTTATGGTGGGCACCACCAAAACGAATGGTGGTAAATCCCAATGAATATAAAATCTCAAAGAGTATACGTAACATTATTAATAGAGATAGCTTTAAGGTTACGATGAATCAAAACTTTGAAGCAGTAATTTCAAATTGTCAACAAATTGAAAGAGAATGTCAAGAGGGCACTTGGATTTCAGACGATATCATTCAGTCCTATATCCAGTTGCATAAGCTTGGGAAAGCGATTTCGTTCGAAGTTTGGCAAAATAGTGAATTAGTCGGGGGATTGTATGGCGTTGATTTAGGACATGTGTTTTGTGGCGAAAGCATGTTTTCAAAAGTTTCAAATGCTAGTAAAGTTGCCTTCGTAAAATTAATTGAGCATCTAAAAAATAATAATTACAAATTATTAGATTGCCAAGTACATAACGATCATTTGGAAAAATTAGGAGCTTTTGAAATTTCCAGAAATTCTTTTATGGATGTATTAAACTCTAAGTAGCTATTGATTTCTTGTCCAACAATCTTCCACATGGTCATTAACGATTCCCGTCGCCTGCATGTGAGCATACACTACAGTTGAACCTACAAACTTAAAGCCTCTTTTTTTCAAATCTTTACTAATTGTATCAGAAAGAGTAGTGTTTGAAGGAATGTCAGCAACAGATTTAATGTTGTTTTGAATAGTTTTTTCCTCAACAAATCCCCATATATATTTTGAAAAACTGCCAAATTCCTTCTGTACTTTAATAAAAGCAGTAGCATTTGAAATAGCGGCTCTAATTTTTAATTTATTTCTAATAATTCCGGTGTTTTCAAGCAATTCTTGAACTTTTTCCTCAGAATAGAGAGCCACTTTTTTATAGTCAAAGTTGTCAAAAGCCGTTTTAAAAGCATCTCTTTTTTTTAAAATAGTAATCCAACTTAATCCAGCCTGAAAAGTTTCTAACAACAGAAATTCAAAAAGTTTTTGGTCGTCATAGACTGGAACACCCCATTCTTCATCATGGTATTGTTCGTATATTGGTGTTCCGACACACCATTTGCAACGGCGTTTATCTTCCATTTAGCTTTTTATGTATTTTTCAATTAAATAATGGCCCAAATAAATCATTGGAGTTAAACAAACTGCAATAATTAGTTTAACAAAATATCCTGTAAAGGCTGAAGCAATATACATTTCTGTGGTCATTTTTCCAGTGAACCAAAAAGCAATTCCTAATACGATGAAACTATCGAAAAGTTGAGAAATCACAGTTGACCCAGTACTTCTTAGCCAAATCATTTTGTTACCAGTTTTGTTTTTAAAAAAATGAAAAAGGGTTACATCAATAAGCTGTGAAACAAGAAATGCAGTAATACTACCTACGATAATCCACATGCTTTGTCCAAAAACTCCATTAAATTGAGTGTCGGTAATCAAGTTTTCACCTTTGACTGCTGGAATTTTTAATGCAAAATAGAGTAATATAAAGCAATAAGCAATAAGACTAGCCGTAATTAATGATAGTTTTTTGACTCCTTTTTCACCGAAATATTCATTAATTAAATCGGTAGTAATAAAAACGATTGGCCAAGGAAGAATACCAATACTCATCACGGTACTTCCTACGGCGATTAATTTTCCGCCAATTAATTCGGCAACAATCGCATTGGTGATGAATATTCCTGCGAGAATTACATAAACAGTGTCTTTTTTAGATTGGAACATATGTAAATAGCTATTGGTCAAATATAGGAATTTGTTTAATAAAAAAAATCCTCGATTCAATTAAGAATCGAGGATTTTAAATTATTAAAATAGGCTTATTAACCTAGAGCAGCTCTTTTGAAACCTGTAACAGTTAATCCTGCATCAACAGATTTAATATAATTGGCAACACTCATAGAACTGTCTTTAATATAATCTTGATTTACTAAAGTGTTATCTTTAAAGAAACGACCTAATTTTCCTTTAGCAATATTTTCAATCATTGCTTCTGGTTTTCCTTCTTGTCGTAATAAATCTTTTGCGATTTCAATTTCTTTTGCAATGGTGTCTGCATCAACTCCCGCTTCGTCTAGAGCGATAGGGTTCATTGCAGCTGCTTGCATTGCAATATTTCTTGCTGCTTCTTCAGCGCCAGAAACATTTTCTGAAAGGGCTACTATAGTTGCAATTTTGTTACCAGAGTGGATATAAGATCCAACAAAAGCACCTTCTAATTTCTCAAAAGTTCTTACTTCTAATTTCTCACCAATAACTCCAGTTTGTTCGATTAATTTTTCAGCCACACTGATTCCGTTGAAATCTGCGGCCAAAAAAGCTTCTTTTGAATCGAAAGTCAATGCTAAATGCGCCATTTCAGTTGCCATTTTCACAAAATTTTCATTCATACCTACGAAGTCAGTTTCACAATTTAATGTGATTACAACACCAGATTTTTTATCAGCACTAACAACAGCAATAGCCGCTCCTTCCGTTGATTCTCTGTCTGAACGATTTGCAGCTACTTTTTGTCCTTTTTTTCTAAGGTTTTCAATAGCTAAATCAAAATCTCCATCAGATTCAACTAGCGCTTTTTTGCAGTCCATCATCCCTGCACCAGTGATTGTTCTTAATTTATTTACGTCTGCAGCAGTAATTGTTGCCATAATTTTTTAATTTAAAGATTAAAAGACTGAAAAATTTAAAGAATAAGAACAATGCTATTTTATAAGTAACACTTTAAGTAATCTTTAAATCTTCCAATCTTTAAATATATTTTTTATTCTTCAGTTGCAGGAGCTTCTGGTTCAGCGGTAACATTTTCTACAACTGCTTCAACCGCTGGAGCAACCACTTCAACATCTGCTACAGGAGCAACTTCTTCTGCTACTACAACAGGAGTTTCTGCATCACCTTCTTTGTCAGAAGTTCTGTTTGCAAGACCGTCAATTACGGCAGCAGTTACTAAAGTTAAAATTTTATCGATAGATTTCGAAGCATCATCATTAGATGGAATTACATATTCAACCTCACGTGGGTCAGAGTTTGTATCCACCATTGCAAAAACTGGAATGTTTAATTTTTGAGCTTCTTTTATAGCGATATGCTCTGCTTTAATATCTACTACAAATAATGCGGCTGGAAGTCTAGACATGTCAGCAATAGAACCTAAGTTTTTTTCAAGTTTCGCACGAAGACGGTCAACTTGTAAACGTTCTTTCTTTGACAATGTCATAAAAGTACCGTCTTTCTTCATTTTATCAATAGAAGCCATTTTTTTTACGGCTTTACGAATAGTCACAAAGTTAGTAAGCATTCCTCCAGGCCATCTTTCTGTAATGTAAGGCATATTGGCTGCTTTAGCTTTTTCAGCAACGATGTCTTTTGCTTGTTTTTTGGTAGCTACAAAAAGTATTTTTCTACCAGATGCAGCAATTTTTTTCAAAGCTTCGTTAGCTTCTTCAATTTTTGCAGCTGTTTTATATAAATTGATAATGTGAATTCCATTACGTTCCATATAAATATAAGGAGCCATGTTTGGATCCCATTTTCTAGTCATGTGTCCAAAGTGAACACCTGCTTCTAATAATTCTTTAACGTCAATTTTGTTTGCCATTGTGTAATAGTTTACGTTCCGTGTTATAGCAATGAGTCTTTATTTCATTTGAAATTTGACTTCATTTAGATGCTAAACTAATTCCCTTTTACTAAGGAATATCGACAACTTTGTTTTAAATTCAAATTTAGTATGCTGAATTAATTTCAACATTTGTTTGTAATAATTCGAGTAATCTTGAAAAGATACTGAAACAAGTCTAATATTAACGTTTTGAGAATTGGAATCTCTTACGTGCTTTTTTCTGACCAAATTTCTTACGCTCTACCATTCTTGGATCTCTTGTTAGTAATCCTTCTGGTTTCAAGATAGCTCTATTTTCTGCATTTACTTCACACATTACGCGCGCCAATGCCATTCTTACAGCTTCTGCTTGACCTGTTGAACCACCTCCGTAAACATTTACTTTTACGTCAAAGTTATTTACGTTTTCTGTCATTGACATAGGTTGTAATACTTTGTATTGTAATGTAGCCGTTGGGAAGTACGTTGCAAATTCTTTTTTGTTTACAGTGATTTTACCTGTTCCTTCTGAAACATAAACACGTGCAACAGCGGTTTTTCTTCTACCGATTTTGTGAATAACTCCCATTACTTAAGATC
>JBIHZQ010000012.1:0-32276 GCA_044231345.1 Flavobacterium sp. | reverse complement strand
CTACTGCCTGAAAAATATTATGCCGGGCGGATAATTTTTGAAAGCACAAAAGCGTTCAAACAAGGAAAATCAATATTGCTTAATTTAGACGATGGTTTTATTTCTTACCAACTCAATACCAAGAGAAGAGCACTTCCAAAAATAGTTATTGAGGGGTTTTTACAAGGAAAATGGATCGAACCTAAGGGTAAAGTAAAATACAATCAATCGCTTGAATTGCATTGTGTTGCTGAATATTTTGGATATAACCGACCAGAACTTTTTTACCAACTTAATAATTCATCCGAATTTGTCCGAGTCCAAAAAGGAAATATTGTATTGAATAACTTAAACAGTGGCAATCAAGAAGTTGCGTTGTATTATAACGACGGTAAAAACTATTTAAAAATTGCAACCTACGAATTTTCAGTAAGTAATCCGTGGTATTTTTCTTTTTGGATGATTTTGATTTATATTATGTTAATTTCTGGTAGCTTTTTGTTGTATTATAAATGGAATAAAATCAGGTACAATCAGAAATTAAAGCTCAAAGAAGAAGAATTAAAGCATCAAAAGGAAATATTAGAAATAGAATTAAAATCCCAAAACGAATTAAATATTCAACAATACGAAAAGCACATTCTTGAATTAGAAATTAAAACTAAATCATCTGAAGTTGCCGTAAAATCATTGTCCATTGCTAAACAAAGCGAAATGATAGATACCATTCAAGCAATTTTGGAAACCGAAGCAGATGTGAATAAATTAAAAAGCGAAGTCAAAAAAACAATTAAAATAAATGCCATTAATAAGCAAGAATGGAAGTCTTTTGAGAATAATTTGAATCAAATACACAACGAATTCATTATTGCTTTATCCAAAAAATATCCTAATCTAACTTCTAAGGATATCAAGTTATGCGTTTTCCTTAAAATGAATTTATCTTCAAAAGAAATCGCCCCGATGATGAATATTTCTTACCGCGGTGTCGAATTACAACGCTATCGATTAAGGAAGAAACTAGGGATTTCTCAAGAAGAAAGCCTCTATAAATTTATGATTACCATATAATTTTATTTACTTTTTTGCGAATTTTATTTATTTTTAATAGATTAATTGATAAATTACAACTCATCAATACTACATCTTTTATTTTAATAATAGATGTAATAATTATTATTTTTTTTTATTATAATTTTTTGATTATCAGATTTTTAAATTTATTTTACAACTATTTGATGTACTTTTGTAGTAGCCTGTTTTCTTCAACTACAACGTTGTAATTATTATATTTGTTTCGTTGTGATTGTTAATCTAATTTTTTTATGAAAAAATACTTCGCCCTGTTGCTCATTTTATTTTTATCTGCTTCTGTTCACGCTCAACTTATTAACGGTTCTATTGTTGAAGAAAATGGTGCGGCTATAGCAGGTGCTTCCATAATAAATACGAATACTAAGGTAAGTGCAGTGTCAGATTTTGATGGTAATTTCACGATTGCTGCGAAATCAGGAGATAAGTTACAAATAAGCTTCATTGGTTTTATTTCCAAAACAGTAATGGCTTCTGCCAAAATGAAAATTGAATTGGTACAAGAAGTAAGTTCGCTCAACGAGGTTGTTGTAGTGGGTTATGGTACCAAGAAGGCTGGAGCTATTACAGGTTCTGTTTCCCAAATTAAAGCTTCTGACATCATAAAAACACCTTCACAGAATGCGATGCAAGCAATCCAGGGAAGGGCAGCAGGGGTGAATATTGTGACCAATGATGAGCCCGGAGCTAATCCTTCTATTCGCATCAGAGGTCTCGGAACGCTGTCTGGCGGAAGAGACCCATTGTACATAATTGACGGTATAGAAACATCTAGTTTAAACGGACTTAGTCCAAATGAAATTGCCACTCTTGACATTCTCAAAGATGCTTCTTCGCTTGCTATTTATGGTCAAAAAGGATCCAACGGAGTCGTTGTAGTGACTACCAAAAAAGGAAAAGGTGAAATGAAACTAACCTACGATTCATTCTATGGTCAAAAATTTATCCAGCGAAAAGTAAGAATGTCTGATTCTTATCGGTACGCTTATTATAACAATTCTGCTTTAGGGTCGTCTTCTTATTTTAATTTTGTGCAACCAAATAATACCAATTGGTTGGATGAAATTACTCGAACTGGGGAAGTTCAGAGTAATCATATTTCACTATCTGGCGGAGATTCTCGTGCTAAATATTATTTTGGAACTACCAATTATAAAGAAAAAGGAATACTTAACGGAACTCAATTCGAAAGAACGAATGTTAATTCACGAAATGAATTCAACTGGTTAGACAATAAAATAAAAATTTCTCCGGCAATCAATTTGTCTATTGTAAATAATACGCCAAAGCCGTTAAGTGCTTTTACCAATGCCTACAAGCAATCACCAATTGTTCCCGTAAAATTTGAAAATGGAAGATGGGGAGTTCCTTTACGAAATCCAGATTCTGGGGTAATTGATATTAATGGCAGTGATAAATTTAATAACGTAGGGAATCCTGCGGCTGAATTATACTACACCAACGAACAAAATAAAAATGTGACCCTTTTTGGTTCTATTGGAGCAGAAATAAAACTAACCAAAGAACTTAAATTCACTTCAAATTTTGGAGCAACGTTTGATTGGGCTAGAGGGTTTACTTTTACTCCTAGTAGAGAAATATTTTTATCTCAAAATGCGACTTCAGATATCGAAGACTATTCGCTTTCTAGTCCTATAAATATCCTACAACAAAGACGAAGTAGTTCTTACAGATGGAACTGGGATAACTTTTTTAGCTATTCTAAAATAATTAATAAAAATGAATTTTCGTTTACGCTAGGAATGTCTCGAAGTACCATTGCTATTTCTGAATATTTAACAGGAACTCGTTGGAATGTACCTGAACAATCTAATTACTGGTCGTTGAATTTGTCTTCATACAATAATGAGGTAGCGGCAGGTTCAGTAGTAAGTAATAGTAATTCTACGCCTGTGGTTTCTATTGCTTATTTTGGTCGATTAGAATATGAATTTGATTCCAAATATTTGCTTTCAGCTTCCGTTAGACGTGAAGGAATTAGCTCTTTTGTTGAAAGTAAACGATGGGGAATTTTCCCAGCAATCTCTGCCGGATGGATTATGTCTGAAGAAGACTTTATGAAAAAAATATCCCTTGTATCCTACTTAAAATTAAGAGGGGGTTATGGAGAAGTGGGTAATGGAAATTCTTTAAACTCTTTAAATATTCCTGTTTTTGCTTCAGGCTATAATTATGCTTTTGGAGCCAATCAAAATATTTTCCCAGGAAATAATCAACCGTATCAAGTAGATCCAAATTTGACATGGGAAACAATGAAAGAATTTGATTTTGGATTCGATTTTAGAATGGTGAATGATAAACTCTCGGGTACTTTTGATCTTTACGATAGAAAATCTTCAGATGTAATATTGCCAGTACGACTTCCTTCAGTGCTTTCTCCGGGATTAGTTACTGTAAATACGGGTGATGTGAGTAATAAAGGTGCTGAACTTTCTTTAAGATGGGTTGATAAATTAACTCCCAACCTTAATTATTGGGTTTCTGGAAATTTTTCATTTAATAAAAATGAGTTGACTAATGTAGACAACACCTATTTTTCTGATTACATCGGCGGAAGCATTAATAATGGGCAGTGGACAAAAAAAGTACTAGTAGGAGAGGCTTTAGGTAGTTTCTATGTGTACCAAGTCACTGGAATAAATGGCGATGGAAATTTCACCTACAGCACCGATCGAGTGGTTGCGGGTTCTTATTTACCAAAATATACCTACGGATTTAGTTTTGGTGGAAATTATAAGAAGTTTGATTTTTCAGTGGACGCCTATGGGGTAGGAGGGAATAAAGTGTATAATGGAAAAAAAGCACAACGTTTTGGTGGTGAAAATGTGGAATTTGATGTATTGACCGATTTTTGGACGCCATCCAATCCTATTGCTACGAATCCAACACCATTTAATTCTATTCCTTTATCGTCAACTTATTACATAGAAGACGGTTCGTATTTAAGAATAAATAACATCACAATTGGGTATCAATTTCCAAAATTCTATAATAAAATAGACAAAGTTCGAGCCTATATTACTGCCGTAAATCCGTTTATTTTTACCAAATTCTCGGGATATTCTCCTGAATTGTCTGGCGGAAATAATGCAGATCCACTAGGAAATGCTGGAATCGAATTGGATGCCTATCCAACAAATAAAACTTTTTTACTGGGATTAAATGTTAGTTTCTAAAAAATATATTATGATTCAAAATATACATTATAAATTAGTAGTACTGCTTTTTCTATCCGTAGGGTTTTCTTCTTGTGAGGATGATTTGAATGTAGAGCCAAGTGACGCATTAACCGAGTTAGATTTTTTGAATAATCCTGACAATGCGGTGCAATTGGTAAATGGAGTTTACAACAAACAATTGGATTACGACATGTACTCGTTTTCTTGGATTGGAATGACCAGTATCACCTCAGATGACGCAGAAAAAGGATCGACGTTGTCAGATACGGGTTCGGACAAACACAAAATGGAAAACTTGAACTTTGATGCTACGGATATTTCGTTCAAAGATGTCTGGAATGGTCGTTATGACGGAATTTATCGTGCCAATAACGCATTATTTTATTTGGAACAACTTTCCATCAGCGAGTCTTTGAAGAATAGATTAATTGGCGAAGTAAAATTCCTAAGAGCATTATATTATTTTGATTTAGTAAGGTGTTTTGGTGGCGTACCTATTGTGATTTCAAAAATTGACATCAATGATTCTGAGGCAATAAATGCAGTAGTTTTTAGTAGAAAATCAAAAGCAGAAACCTATGCTCAAATCGAAACCGATTTACTTGCTGCCATCGAGAAATTACCACTCAAAGGACAATATACGGGAGCTGACTTAGGAAGAGCCTCAAAAGGAGCTGCGCAAGCCTTGTTAGCAAAAGCGTATTTGTATCAAGAAAAATGGCAATTAGCCTTAGACATGTCTGCAAATGTTATTGGTTCGGGTCAGTATGCTTTATTACCAAACTATGCAGACGTTTGGAGGGAAGTTGGCGAGAATAAATCAGAGTCAATTTATGAAGTACAAGCCACTTTGACGAAAGGATTAGTGGGCTATACCGATGTACAAGGGCCACGAGGAACGCCTGACTTAGGTTGGGGATTCAATACGCCTTCGCCTCAATTGACAGCTTCTTATCAAACGGGTGACACAAGAAAAAATGCAACTATACTTTTTGTTCCCTCAACGTTATGGGATGGATTTATTGCTCCAATTACTTGGAATAATCCCCGGTATAACTATAAAGCTTACCAAAGCAGCATTGCCGAATCGTGGAATGGAAATAAAGGGGAAACGGCCAAAAATTTACGAATATTAAAATACAGCGATGTCCTATTAATTCACGCAGAAGCGGCATTTGAGTTAGGGAATACAGGAACCGCATTATCAGATGTCAACACCATTAGGGCTCGAGCTGGGTTGGCCTCTTTAAACACGTTATCACAGCAAGAATTGTACAATGAACGTCGGTGGGAAATGGCTATGGAACACGACCGTTGGTTTGATTTAATTCGGACTGGGCAGGCCAAAACTGCAATGCAAGTGGTAGGCAAAGATTTTATTGTTGGAACACACGAATTATTTCCCATTCCTTCAGATCAAATTATTCAAAGTGGCGGGCGGTTAACCCAAAATTTTGGATATTAATAATTAACCTTAAACACTAAATATTTTATTATGAAAACAAACAAATTTTTTATGTCAGCTTTGGCTTTAGGCCTAGCTTATGCTTCTTTAACAAGCTGTGGATCTGATGAAGAATCATTACCTCCAATTGGTGGGTACAATTCTGCTAGCGAAGTGGCTGCCTCTGCTTTAAAAGCATATTGGCCATTAAACGGAGATGGAAAAGAGTCCATCTCGAATACAGCACCATCTGCTACAGTAGCAACTACTTATGTAACAGGAGTAAAAGGACAAGCTGCTAGTTTTAATTCAGGATTTATGGCATATCCATCAATTACGGCATTAAACTCAACTTCTGGTAGCGCTTCTATTAGTTGTTGGGCAATGGTATCTAATACCAAAACTGTTGCTGGTGGAGTAAGTAACATCTCCCCAATTTTTTCATTAACAAGAACAGGTGAGATTTTCGGAAACCTAAATTTATTGGCAGAAACTCACGGATTAACTTCAAGTGATTCTATCCAAATGAAAGGGGTATTCAGAATTAAAAAACCAGACGGAACCGATTTTGGTGGAGATGCTGTAAACATGATCAAACAAGAATCATGGATGGATGCCACTCACAACTGGAGTGCAAACAAAATTGGTGGAAAATGGGCTCATATTGTTTATACTTATGATGGACCTACAGCAACTAACAAAATTTATGTAAACGGTGTTAAAATCTCTAACGGTGCATGGGAAGTTAGAAACGGAGGAGATGCATTTCCTTTAAATCATTTCACCCCTACAAGACCAGTTATTGGAGCTTTAGAAACTGTTGCAAACGGAACCAATACCGATACTTGGAATGCTGCTTTGAAAGGACAAGTAGATGAATTAAGAATCTATGACAAAACATTAACTCCAGCTGAAATTGGGGCTTTGTATGAATTAGAAAAAGCAGGAAGATAATTTCTGTTGATTAATTTTATAAAAACCTAATAGGAGTAGCTCCTATTAGGTTTTTTTACTCTTTTTTTTAAAATACCAATGTAATTTTACCCACTCTTTTATGAAAATTCTAATTCGCCTCTTAGTAATACTACAATTTTTTCTGGTTTCGTGCTCTTGTTCTAATCAATCCATTAGCCCGAAACCAGAGGAGATTATACCACTTTCAGATGAGCAATTATTAGATTTAGCAGAGAAAGATGCCTTAAAATACTTTTGGGAATATGCAGAGACTAATTCAAAATTAGCCAGAGAACGCTACCACCAAGACGAACCTTATGTCGATGCTAATCTAGTCACAACTGGCGGTTCAGGCTTTGGATTAATGACTATTTTGGTAGGAATTCAACGAGGATTTGTTAATCGGGAAGCAGCAGTTACCCGATTAAATACAGCATTGACTTTCCTTGAAAATGCCGACCGATTTCATGGAGCATGGAGTCATTGGATTAATGGAACAAACGGACACGTAGTCCCTTTTGGTGCCGATGATAATGGCGGAGATATTGTTGAAACATCCTTCCTTTGTCAGGGATTAATTTGTGTTAGAGAATATTTTAAAAATGGGAATGCTTCAGAACAAGCACTTGCTTTAAAAGCAGATAATTTATGGAAAGGAGTAGAGTGGAACTGGTACACCAAAGGAGAAAACGTAATGTACTGGCATTGGTCTCCAACGATTGGATTCCAAAAAAACTTTAAATTAGAAGGGTATAATGAATGCCTAATTACTTACGTCATGGGAGCATCTTCCCCAACCAATCCAATTCCTACAGCAGCCTACACTAATGGCTGGACTAGAAATGGAGCAATTGTTCATGCAGGGACAAAATATGGCTTGCCTGTAATATTCAATTATAACGGGTCATCTGGAAATGTTGGTCCAATGTTTTGGGCACATTATTCCTATTTAGGACTAGATCCGCAAGGACTCTCCGACTCATTTGCTAATTATTGGACACTGACCCAAAATCATGCCAAAATCATGAATTCTTACTGTGTTGCAAATCCAGTAGGTTGGATTGGATACGGCGAAAATTGTTGGGGACTGACTGCGAGCTATTCAAGAAACCCTAATGGAACCGTGGGTTATACCGATCACAAACCAGGGAATGATAAAGGAATTATATCGCCAACGGCCGCGTTATCTTCATTTCCTTACACCCCCGTTGAATCAATGAAGGCACTACGCTTTTTTTATCAAGATTGGAAAGTTAGATTAATAGGGGTAGCAGGGCCATACGATGCTTTTTCTCCCCACCATGATTGGGTAACCAAAAGATATTTAGCTATTGATCAAGGAACAATTGCTCCGATGATAGAAAACCATCGAACGGGATTTTTATGGAACCTGTTTATGCAAGCACCAGAAATTAGAGCAGGGTTAACCCAATTAGGATTTACATCAACACAACACGGGTTTTAAATTAAATGAGTAATTTTTGCGAACAGCAGCTCCTATTGTCGCAGAAATATTAAATTATATTGAGCATGAAAAATACTTTTTTACTTCTAGCATCGTTTTTATTTTTTTCTTCCTATGGGCAAACCAATAAGAAAACAAAAGCACTACTACCGAAAGCCGAATTCGTAGCCAAATTAATGGCTGAAATGACACTTGACGAAAAAATTTATCAACTAGTACAGTTCACCTCTGACGGTACAATTACGGGACCAAAAACCGGCGAAAATTTCATCACTAGAATCCAACAAGGAAAAGTGGGCTCAGTTCTAAATGCAACAGGAGCAAAAGAAACGCGTGAAATCCAACGAATTAATCTAGAAAATTCGAGGCTTAAAATTCCATTAATTTTTGGACATGACGTAATTCATGGTTTTAAAACAATTTTTCCTATAAATCTCGGTATGGCGGCTTCTTTTGATCCAAAAGCCGTGGAGTTAGCTGCCAGAATTGCGGCTATCGAAGCAAGTGCAGCTGGAGTGCATTGGACTTTTGCGCCCATGGTTGACATTGCAAGAGATCCAAGGTGGAGTAGAATATCAGAAGGATCGGGAGAAGATAGTTTTTTGGGAACTCAATTAGCGTTGGCAAATTTAAGAGGATTCCAAGGTACGGATTTGTCAAAAAACAACACCATTCTAGCTTGTGCCAAACATTTTGCAGCTTATGGAGCCGCAGAAGCGGGTCGGGATTATAACACCGTTGATCTTTCTGAACGAGCTTTGAGAGAGACGTATTTGCCGCCTTTTAAGGCTTTAATAGATGCAGGTGCCAAAACGGTAATGGCTTCGTTTAATGAAATTGCAGGAATTCCCTCTACCGCTAATTCTTATTTACTTCGAGAGGTGTTAAAAAAAGAATGGAAATTTGATGGTTTTGTAGTATCAGATTATACAGGCATAAATGAATTAATCGCGCATGGATTTGCCAAAAACGAACAGGAAGCTGCTCAACTTTCAATCAATGCTGGATTGGACATGGACATGGTAGGAGCAACCTATATGAACACCCTTAAAAAATCATACGAAGAAGGAAAAGTTTCTTTAACAACAATTGATGAAGCGTGTCAGCGGATTTTGAATGCTAAACACGACTTAGGATTATTTGAAGATCCTTATCGTTATTCAGATGAAAAAAGAGAAAAAGAGAATACCTATCGTCCCGAGTTTTTGGAAGCAGCATTAAACCTTGCAAATCAATCCATAGTATTGTTAAAAAACTCGAAGTCAATACTGCCATTAAACAGCAATCAAAAAATCGCATTCGTTGGGCCATTAGTCAGCGATGAACGAAATATTATTGGATCATGGGCAGCATTAGGTGACCGTGGAGGTAGGGCAACTAGTGTAAAAGAAGGCGTTCAAAAATTAACCGCCAATGCTACATTTGATCTTGGCGTTGGAATCGAAAGCGCTGACAGAAGTGGCATTCAAACGGCCATTGAAAACGCAAAAAATGCCGATGTAATTGTGGCCGTCATGGGCGAAAGCGAAAACATGTCAGGAGAGGCGGGTTCAAAAACATGCATCGATTTACCCGGAATCCAACGAGAATTTTTGGTAGAATTAAAAAAATTAGGCAAACCCATTGTTCTGGTACTATTAAACGGAAGACCGCTGACACTATCTTGGGAAAATGAAAATACAGATGCCATTCTAGAAGCTTGGTGGCCAGGAACAAGAGGTGGTGATGCTATCGCTCAAACCTTATTTGGAATCAATAATCCAAGCGGAAAATTGCCAGTAACTTTCCCGAGAAGTATTGGACAAATACCTATTTATTACAATCACAAAAATACGGGTCGCCCTTATCTTGGAGCTACAGATCCAGAACAAAAATATAAATCTCGGTACACGGATTCTGATAACAGCCCCCTGTATCCATTTGGATTTGGATTGAGTTATACTACTTTTGATTATTCTAATTTAAAGCTGTCTAACCGTAAAATCAAAAAAAATGAAACGCTAAAAATTGAAATTGCAGTAACCAACTCAGGAAATTTCGATGGCGATGAGGTAGTGCAACTCTACATTAGAGATATAGTAGGCTCTGTAACTCGACCGGTTAGAGAACTCAAAGGATTCCAAAAAATCGCGCTTAAAAAAGGCGAAACTAAACTCGTTTCTTTCGAAATCACTTCTGACGATTTACGATTTTACGACAATACAATGAATTTTAATGCCGAACCAGGTGATTTCGAAGTCTTTGTAGGAGGCGACTCCACAACTTCGACTAAGGAATCATTTGAATTAATTGAGTAATTTATTTTTGTTAGTTATATAATGCTGTTGCAAAAAGCCCTTAAACTCATACCTAAGGGCTTTTTTAACATTAAACACCAATGAATATGAAAATTCTAAGAAGCAATTTCCCGCTATACATTACAAGCACTCGCGTTACTTTTTTATTTTCTAAAATAAAAAAGGAGCTTCTAGGGTCGCTCTTTTTCAATAAGAAAATTAAATACAGTAACCGCTCATGGCTTTCCATTGCTATCGGGGCTAATTGTTGGCTATTAGTACTTTTCGTTCAAAATACAACCGCGCAACAAAAAACGTATTGCAACCCTATTAATATTGATTATGGTTATTGCCCAATTCCAAATTTTGTTACCCAAGGCAAACACCGCGCCACTGCCGATCCCGTAATTACCTATTTTAAAGGGAGCTATTATTTGTTTTCCACCAATCAATGGGGTTATTGGCTCAGTAAAGACATGCTCAATTGGAAATTCATCTCCAGAAAATTTCTTCGTCCAGAACACAAAGTTTACGATGAATTATGCGCTCCTTCTCTAACTTTTGTCAACGATACCTTGCTCGTTGTTGGGTCAACTCATAGCAAAGAGTTCCCCATTTGGATGAGTACCAACCCTGAAAAAAACGAATGGAAAGAACTTGTCTCTAAATCAGAAGCTGCAGCATGGGATCCTCAAATTTTTTGGGATAAAGAAACGGATGAAGTATATGAGTATTATGGGTCTAGTAATTTGTATCCCTTGTATGGGGTAAAACTAAACAGAAAAACGTGGCAACCTGAGGGGGAACGAATACCTGTTTTGGCACTTAATGACGACGAGCACGGCTGGGAACGTTTTGGCGAACATAACGACAATACCTTTTTACAACCTTTTACCGAAGGAGCGTTTGTAACAAAATATAACTCCAAGTATTATTTACAATATGGCGCACCAGGAACGGAATTTAGTGGTTATGCGGATGGTGTTTATGTAAGTGCAAACCCACTTGGACCATTTGAATACCAATCGCATAATCCTTTTTCATACAAGCCAGGTGGTTTTGCTAGAGGAGCGGGTCATGGCGCTACTTATCAAGACAGTAAAGAGCAGTATTGGCATGTGTCAACTATTGGTGTTTGTACTAAAAATAATTTTGAAAGACGGATTGGAATTTGGCCTGCTGGATTCGATAAAGAAGGGGTATTGTACTCAAATACTGCCTATGGAGATTATCCAACATTTTTGCCATCGGAAAATAAAAATCATTTGAATGATAATTTTGCAGGTTGGATGCTGCTTAATTATAATAAGCCAGTTCAAGTCTCATCTACTTTAGGGGGATTTCAGCCCAATTTTGCGGTTGATGAAGACATAAAAACCTACTGGAGTGCTAAATCAGCTGCTAAGGGGGAGTACATTATTTCAGACTTAGGAGAAGTAGCGAACATCAATGCCATCCAAATTAATTATGCAGATCAAGACGCTGAATTAATGGGAAAACCATCTACAACCCTTGGACACAGCTATATAATTTATGCATCAAATGACGGCAAAAATTGGAGAAAAATTGTGGATAAAAGTTCCAATAAAATAGACGTGCCTCACGAGTACATCGAATTAACCACACCCGCTATGGCTCGATTCGTAAAATTAGAAAACAGACAAATGCCTACAGGGAAATTTGCGATTAGCGGATTTCGAATTTTCGGAACGGGGAAAGGCAATAAACCAGAAGTCGTTCAAAATTTTGTACCACTTCGTGCTGCTCCAAAAGTCAAGGGCGAGCGGCGTAATGTTTGGTTCAAGTGGCAGCAGGAAGTCGAAGCCGATGGATACGTTATTTATTTTGGAAAATCAGCGGAGAAACTCTATGGATCCATTATGGTGTATGGTAAAAACGAATATTATTTTAACGGTTTAGACAAATCGGACGCCTACTACTTTCAGATTGAAGCCTTTAATGCGAATGGCATTGGTCCCAGGTCTGAAATTAAAAAAGCAGAATAAAAAAAACGGCTAAATTACTTTAGCCGTTTTTTGTCTAGTAGCGGGAACAGGACTCGAACCTGTGACCTTCGGGTTATGAGCCCGACGAGCTGCCTACTGCTCTATCCCGCGATGTTTCGGGTACAAATATACAACCAAAATATACATTTCCAACATAATTTAGTAAAAATAATAGTTTATTTCATAATCCCTTTTTATTCAGCAACTTCCTAAATTACTTTACCCTTTATAATATTAAATTAAGAATACTAAGTCACAACAATAACAAATTATAGTTGCTTTTTAGATAAATTTTTATAATTTCACCTATCAAAATAAACAAACATAATTCGTTATGAAATTAAGAGTTCTCCTACTGGTATTATTTTTAATAGGGTTTTTTACGAATGGAATTGCCCAAAGCAAAACCTCAAAAATACAATTCACCTCCTCTTTATTTAGCACTAATAAATATTATTTAGTAGGAAATTATGGGAAATATCAGACACTGCTTGATTCAGTAGTGGCCACTAAAAATGGAGTAGTAGTTTTTCAAAAACAAGAAAAATATGTTTCTGGAATTTATATGTTAGTTGATGCCGATAAAAAAATAGTGTACGAATTTTTAATGGACGAGATACAACAATTTGACATCCAACCAAATTTTGAAAATCCTAAAAACACCACCATTGAAAATTCAGAATTAAATAGGGATTTTAATGAATTCAATATTTTTTTTAAAAGCAACCTCGATGAATTAAGTAAATTAAAACAACAACTCAATGAACAAAAAAACAAACAAGACAGTTTGGGGGTTCAAAACCAAATTAAATTAATTCAAGAGAAAATCGCAACTCATAAAAAACAGTACATTTCGAAGCACCCCAACAATATGATGGCGTTACTGTTTCGATTAACAAGTCCTATTGATGATTTTAGTGAATTACCCGAAAATCAAATTCTCGCAACCAAATCGGATACCATCACCTATCTCAAAAAGAATTTTTTTAAAGGAATTGATTTAAGCGATTTAAGAATTTTGAGGACCCCTTTTTTAGACAATAGAATGGATTTGTATTTCAATACTTTTGTTGCTCAAACACCAGAGGAAGTCACCAAGGAAGTTTTTTCGATTTTAGATAAAACAGGTGACCGAAATGGAGAAGTATTTAAGTACTTGAGTCTCCATTTTGTGAATAAGTATGTTGAACCTAAAATAATGGGTTTAGACCGAGTTTTCCTTAATATTTATGAAACGTATTTTAAAAATAAAAATTACGACTGGCTCAAATTAGAACAAATTGAATTCTTAAAATACAACGATAAAGCATTAAAGAATAACCAAGTAGGTGCCAAAGCTCCTAATCTTTTTATGACCACTAGTGATGAAAAAAGAATCGATTTATACGACATCCAAGCTCCCTATGTTGTTTTGGTTTTTTGGGATCCGACTTGTGGCCATTGCACCAAAGAAATTCCCAAGATGATTACAACTTACAATGAATCTTGGAAACAAAAAGGCGTTAAGGTATTTGCCATAAACAATAATTCTAAAGAAAATCCAAAATGGAGAGAGTTTATCGATAAAGAGAAATTACAGGATTGGATCAATGCCTATCCTCCCTCAGCAATTACTGGAAACTATACCCAAGAGGAAGTTGATTTTCAATCCTTGTACAATGTCCGACAAACTCCCGTTGTTTTTTTATTAGATAAAGACAAGAAAATTATTGCGAAGAAAATTGGATTCGAAAATTACCTTAAATTAATCGAAGACTTAGAGGCTAAAAAATAATAATGATATAATTATTTTTTAATATACTGAAAATTAGTAGTTTATCGTTTATTTTGTGCTTTCATCAATAAAAATATAGGAATTAAATGACTAGAGTTATTTTAGATAAAAAAATAACATTTAGTATGATTTTTAATAAATTAGTAGAAAATATTATTCTTGAAGACACTTACTTTACGGTATTTAGTAGTGGTGGGAATCAACAGGTTTTTAATTACGAGAAGCTCGATAAAGTGTACATCAGCGTGCATAAAAAAAGTATAAGTTATATTATTATTAGAACGATAGCACCTCTTTTACTGTTGTTTTTTTCCATGCAATACCTCAATACCTACCTAAGTATTTTTCTTTTTATTCCAGGATTATTACTTCTTACCATTAAAATGGTTAGTCACAAGCAATACCTTTTTGTCGTTAAGTATAAAACAGGAGCAACCCGAGAGTTTGTCGTATTGCCAAAATTAAAATTACGCCTAATCGATAAAATGAGAAATGTAAGAGCTGCAATTGATGCTCAAAATTTTCAAAAAATACAGACAAGAGTTGCCGTTTAGTATCGGTATAGAATAGACCACAAATAATTACGTATTCACCCTCGAAGTATTAAAACCATAATGAGTATATTTGCGCCATAAAACGATTGTTATGACTCACAAAGCTGGATTTGTAAATATTATTGGTAATCCAAATGTTGGAAAATCAACTTTAATGAACGCTTTTGTTGGCGAACGATTATCAATCATCACTTCTAAAGCTCAAACTACACGACACCGAATTCTTGGAATCGTTAATGGAGAAGACTTTCAATTAATTTTATCTGACACCCCAGGTATTATTAAGCCTGCTTATGAAATGCAGGAATCCATGATGAATTTTGTAAAATCTGCCTTCGAAGATGCCGATATATTGATTTATATGGTAGAAATTGGGGAACAAGAACTCAAAGACGAAGCATTTTTTAATAAAATTATCCATGCCAAAATCCCAGTATTGTTATTGTTGAATAAAATCGACAATTCCAATCAACTACAATTAGAAGAGCAAGTAGCGTTTTGGGCAGCAAAAGTGCCAAATGCAGAGATATTTCCCATATCCGCACTTCAAAATTTTAATGTTCCAGAAACATTCAGTCGAATCATCGAATTGTTACCAGACTCACCAGCCTACTATCCAAAAGATCAATTAACCGACAAGCCAGAACGCTTTTTTGTTAATGAAACCATTCGTGAAAAAATCCTACTGAATTACTCCAAAGAAATTCCGTATGCAGTTGAAATCGTAACCGAAGAGTTTTTTGAGGACGATTCTATCATCAGAATTCGTTCTTTAATAATGGTAGAACGCGACACCCAAAAAGGAATAATTATCGGTCACAAAGGAGCAGCGCTGAAAAAAGTAGGAGTAGAGTCTCGAGCCGACTTAGAGAAATTTTTTGGCAAACAAATCCACATTGAATTATACGTAAAAGTAAATAAAAACTGGCGAAGCAATACCAATATGCTAAAGCGTTTTGGTTATAATCAATAGTTTTTGGGCGTGACCACAAGGGTCAGGCTATTCGTTGCAATCCACGAGATTGCCTCGTCGTACCTCCTCACAATGACGTGGGATTTTCACTACTATCCTTCACGCAAACAAGATAGTAGCATAACAAAATAATAGCGTACCTTTGCAAAAAAATTTAGATACTTTATTATTGGTGTTTTTTAAGTGCCTTTTTCTGCTAATCTGAAATGAGAAAACTAAAATTCACAAGCTAAAATTATAATATGAATAATATTGTTGCCATTGTAGGAAGACCAAATGTTGGAAAATCAACCCTTTTTAATCGATTAATTCAACGAAGAGAAGCTATTGTAGATTCTGTTTCTGGAGTAACCAGAGACCGAAACTATGGAAAAAGCGAATGGAATGGAAAAGAGTTTTCTGTAATTGATACCGGCGGATATGTTCGTGGATCAGATGATGTATTTGAAGGTGAAATTCGAAAACAAGTCGAATTAGCAATTGATGAAGCAGACGTAATTATCTTTGTAGTCGACGTAGAAGAAGGAATCACTCCAATGGATGATGCCGTTGCAAAACTTTTGCGTAAAGTAACAAAACCCGTTTTATTGGCCGTTAATAAAGTTGATAATTCAATGCGCGAAAAAGATGCCGTAGAGTTTTATAACCTAGGATTAGGCGAGTATTTTACCTTTGCAAGTATTTCTGGAAGCGGAACAGGGGATTTATTAGACGCATTAATTGACGCGTTTCCAATAAAACCAGAACCAACACAAGAAGAATTAGAGTTACCCCGTTTTGCTGTAGTAGGAAGACCTAATGCAGGTAAATCAAGTTTCATTAATGCCCTGATTGGAAAAGACCGATACATTGTGACGGATATAGCAGGAACTACTCGCGATGCAATTGATACGAAATTCGATCGTTTCGGTTTCGAATTTAACTTAGTCGATACCGCAGGAATTCGAAGAAAAGCCAAAGTAAAGGAAGATTTAGAATTTTATTCGGTTATGCGTTCTGTCAGAGCGATTGAACATGCAGACATTTGTATTTTGATTATTGATGCCACACGTGGATTTGAAGGACAAGACCAAAGTATATTTTGGCTTGCCGAAAAAAACCGAAAAGGAGTGGTGATTTTAGTCAATAAATGGGATTTAGTCGAAAAAGATACCATGTCCACTAGGGATTATGAAGAAAAAATCAGAAAAGAATTAATGCCATTTATCGATGTGCCCATTCTTTTTGTATCCGCATTGACAAAACAACGTTTGTTAAAAGCTTTGGAAGCAACCGTTCAAGTTTTTGAAAATAGAAAACAACGGATTCCAACCTCTAAATTCAACGAATACATGCTTAAAGTAATTGAAGGCTATCCTCCACCCGCTTTAAAAGGGAAGTATGTAAAAATCAAATATTGCATGCAATTACCTACACCGACGCCACAATTTGTGTTTTTTGCTAATTTACCTCAGTATGTAAAAGAAGCCTATAAACGTTTCTTAGAAAATAAAATTAGAGAGCAATGGGATTTTTCTGGGGTGCCAATTGATATTTATATCAGAGAAAAATAATGGATTAATTACAATTCAATAAAAATGCCTCAAAATAACTTTTGAGGCATTTTTATTGAGTAAGTAATCAATGCTATTTACCAGTCGCCACCTGAACCACCTCCAGAGAAACCGCCACCGCCAAAGCCACCGCCAAATCCACCACCAAATCCACCACCAGAGGAAGAGCCTCCGCCAAAGCTTCCACCACGACCTAAACTACTCAATAGTATAATATCGGTTAGGTCAAAACCACCGCCACTATTTCCTGAATTTCCTCCTCCTTTTTTGTTTTTAGATAGGATGATAAGGATGATAATAAATACGATAATAAAGGGTAAAACTGGAATTCCTTTTTCTTTACTTTTTTTTCTTTCGCCTTTATACTTTCCTTTAAAAACATCAATAATTGCGTCAGTTCCTTTGTCTAACCCAGCATAATATTTTCCGTTTTTAAACTCAGGGCGAATAATATTTCTAGTAATTTCACCCCCTAATCCAGCAGTCAACCGATCTTCAAGACCGTAACCTGCCGAGATCCAAACTTTCCTTTCCGCCTTTGCAACTAATAGTAATACACCATTGTCTTCTTTTCCTTGCCCAATTCCCCATTCATGCGCCCATTTTGGTGTTAGGATGCCAATGTCTTCTCCCTTCAAACTTTCGATGGTGATAATAACGATTTGTGTGGTAGTAGAATCAGAATATCGAATCAGCTTTTCTTCTAATTGTGCTTTTTCATTGGAGCTTAAAAGCGAGGCATAGTCATAAACAGCCGTTTGTTCGGAAGGCGCTTTTGGAATGGTAAATTGCCCAAAAGTCACCTGAGAAAACAGTAAAAAAAGTAGGGTGATGCTACAATTTATTTTATAAATTAATTTCATTACCCTCTTGAGATTTCGTTAGACAATTCATTGGAGTCCCCTTCTTTCCAAGGAAAATAATGCTGCAGTTGGACTCCCGCTTTTAATATGCCATCAATAAGTCCCTGCTTAAAATTTCCGACTTTAAATTGGTCTCGCATGCACTCTTTGGTATGTTCCCAAAAATCTTCTGCAACCACTTCATTGATTCCTTTGTCACCGCAGATTACAAATTTCTTATCCTCATAAGCAAGGTAAATTAATACTCCATTTTTGAGTTCGGTTTCATCCATTTTTAGTAAATGAAATACTTCTTTAGCGCGATCAAATGGAACAGTAGTAGTGGTTTTCTCAATATGTACTCGGATTTCTCCAGACGTATTTTTTTCTGCCACACGAATTGCAGTTACAATTTCATGCTCCTCTTCTGGGGTTAAAAAAACTTCATTTGACATTATTTTTTGTTTTAAATCTAAATTTCTACCAGAACAACTATTTTAATTGGGATTCGTAAAGAAATTTAGATTAGTTTCTTTTAAAAGTAGTACGCTATTTCTATACTCGTATAAAAGCGGTAGTAGCATATTAGAACTTAACTTCAACTGGTTTTTCAGCACCTTCCGTAGCTTCGAAATAAGGCTTTTCTTTGAGACCATATAGACCCGCTAGTATATTTCTAGGAAAGGTATTGATGTTGTTGTTGTATGGTTTAACGGACTCATTAAATCGGGTTCTAGCCGTTAAAATTTGGTTTTCAGTGCTCGCCAATTCATCTTGTAATTTCAAGAAATTCTCATTTGCCTTCAAGGTAGGATATTGCTCTACAGACACCAATAATTTTGATAACGAGCTGCTTACTCCACTTTGTGCTTTATTGAATGCAGTCAGTTGTTCAGGAGTCACATTTTTTGGATCAATGGTCACCGAGGTCGCTTTTGCTCTAGCTTCAATTACAGCAGTTAAGGTACTTTTTTCAAAATCAGCAGCTCCTTTAACCGTATTTACTAAATTCCCAATAAGGTCATTTCTTCTTTGATAAGCCGTTTGTACATTTCCCCAACTTTCTTTAATATCTTGTTCGTAACCGACTGCTTTGTTATAAATACCAGCTGACCAAGTGTACATCCCAATTACAATTACGGCTACAATAATCCAAGGTAAAAATTTTTTAAAATCCATTTTTGTTTAATTTAAAGTTTATTATTTAATAATTTATAATTCTGATTTGATTGCGTTTAATTGCATTTTAATTGCTTCTAATTTATTGATAATCTCAAATTTATCAAGAGTTTTCTTTTGCCCTTCCTTTAAGTGGGTTCTGGCTCCTTCTAATGTGAATCCGCGTTCCTTGACCAAATGATAAATTAATTTCAAATGCGTCACATCTTCGGGTGTGAACATCCGATTGCCTTTAGCATTTTTTTTTGGTTTTAATAGCTCAAATTCTTTGTCCCAAAACCGAATTAAAGAGGCATTTACATTAAATGCTTTGGCAATTTCACCAATACTGTAATACCTCTTGTCTTTTGAAAGTTCGATATGCATCTTTGTTTTTCTATTCTTTAATAATTATAATATTAATCCAATGATTGATTTTCTTGATTAGCAATCTTCGCAATTGCTACATATTCTGCTGCCGAAATGTTGCCGTAATAAAAATTTAGCGGATTTACGACCTTGCCGTTTTTATGTACTTCATAATGTAAATGCGGTGCTTCTGAACGACCAGTACTTCCAACATATCCAATGATGTCACCGCGCTTTACCCGTTGACCAACACGTGATTTATACTTACTCAAATGGGCATACAAAGTCTCATATCCAAAACCATGCCGAATCACAATGTGATTCCCAAAGCCCGAGGCACTATTATCAGCTCGTTGAATTACTCCGTCTCCAGTAGCAAAAACAGGAGTTCCAGTTTTGGCAGTAAAATCCATTCCTTCATGAAATTTTCTTATTTTGGTAAATGGATCATTTCGATATCCAAACCCAGAAGCCATTCGCCTCAAGTTTTCATTCCGAACCGGTTGTATCGCAGGAATTGCTGATAATAAATTACTCTTAACCTTCGCTAATTTTAAAATTTCATCCAACGAATTTGATTGTATTGCCAATCTTTTTGCCAATACATCAACTCGTTCAGAGGTGTTAATGACCAACTCAGAATTGTCAAATCCTTCCAATTCTTTATACCGATTCTTGCTTCGATATCCTGCTTTTCGCACTTCATCAGTAATGGGTGCCGTATTAAAATATACCCGATATAAATTATTATCCCGATCTTCAACAGCATTCATCACTTCGTCAATCTCGTCAATCTTAGAATTTAAAATAGCATACCGCAGTTTTAAATTTTCAATTTCTCGAGCCTGCAATCGGTCTTTTGGAGTTTCCAAAAATGAGGTGTTTAATAAGACAACAAAACTCAATAATCCAAATAATGCCGAAGAAATTAAAAACAATACGACAAAGCCAAATTTCCTCCTTTTTCGGATTTTTATTTTCCGATAAGCTAGATTTTCAGAATCGTAATAATATTTTACCTTCGACATGTTTTAAAATATGCTATTTTTGTACCTGCAAAGTAAGGTTTTTTTAATTTACATTAGCAGACAATACAAAATTACTAAATGTTTTAGTTGTTCATCGCTTTTTTAATATTATTTTAGAGCCTATTCCAGCTGTTCGTTGCAAGTTCTCGAATGGAAAGCTTTTTTATATAGAGTCTACAGGAGCTTCCTACGGTCGCTCTGTTTACTCTAAAAAAAATAACTTTCCAACTCTCGAAGCTTTCCACTTCCATCTGGGGCAAAGTAAATTTTAAGATTAATAGATTGAATGGTTTGAAAAATTCAATCCAAGATTTTAAATTTTTAAATTTTTAAATTATTTTAATGAAATCTCAAGACGTAAGAAAACAATTTCTCGATTTTTTCCAAAGCAAAGGACATTTAATTGTTCCGTCTGCTCCAATTGTACTCAAAAATGACCCAACCTTGATGTTTAATAACTCAGGAATGGCCCAGTTTAAAGAATACTTTCTTGGAAACGCAACCCCTAAAAGCCCTCGAATTGCAGATACTCAAAAATGCCTTCGAGTGTCAGGAAAACACAATGACCTAGAAGAAGTAGGCATCGATACCTATCACCATACGATGTTTGAAATGCTTGGAAACTGGTCTTTTGGAGATTATTTTAAAAAAGAAGCCATCACATGGAGTTGGGAATTGCTTACCGAAGTTTATAAACTTCCTAAAGACCGATTGTATGTTACAGTTTTTGAGGGCGATGAAAAAGAAAATATTCCAAAATCTACAGAAGCATTAGCTTGTTGGAGAAATCTAGTACCCGAAAACCATATTGTTTACGGTAATAAAAAAGATAATTTTTGGGAAATGGGTGATCAAGGACCATGCGGTCCCTGCACAGAAATACATTTTGATGGACGGTCAGACGAAGACAGAAAACTAATTGCAGGCGAATCATTAGTCAACAAAGACCATCCTGAAGTTATTGAGATTTGGAACAACGTTTTTATGATGTTTAATCGATTAAAAGACGGAAGTTTAGAGCCTCTCCCACAGTGTCATGTGGATACTGGAATGGGTTTTGAGCGATTGGTTAGAATTATTCAAAACAAAACATCAAATTACGATTCGGATGTTTTTACCCCATTAATTGAAAAAGTAGAATCAATAACAGGCTTTAAATATACCTCAAACGAAGTAAAAAATATCAGCGAGGATCAAGACAAAACCAATATTGCTATTCGAGTTATTGTAGATCACGTTCGTGCAGTTGCCTTTGCAATTGCTGACGGACAATTGCCGTCTAACACTGGTGCAGGATACGTGATTCGAAGAATATTACGTCGAGCAATTCGTTATGGCTTTACATTTTTAAACACCAAAGAGGCATTTATTTATCAATTAGTCGAAACGTTAAGTAATCAAATGGGTACTTCATTTCCAGAAATTAGTTCTCAGAAAAATCTGGTCATGAATGTAATAAAAGAGGAAGAAAATTCCTTTTTAAGAACATTAGATCAGGGACTTCAATTATTGGAAAACGTAATCAAATCTGCTGATGGAACCCTTATCTCAGGTCAAAAAGCGTTCGAATTATACGACACCTTTGGCTTTCCAATCGATTTAACAGCACTTATTCTTAGAGAAAGAGGTTTTGAATTAGACGAAGCTGGATTCGAAAAAGCAATGTTGGAACAAAAGACTCGTTCCAGAGTAGCCTCAGAAGTTTCCACAGATGATTGGACACTTGTAATTGAAGGAAATAATGAAAAGTTTGTGGGATACGACCAAGTGGAACAAGAGGTAAAAATTACCCGTTTTAGAAAAATTGACAGTAAAAAAGACGGAGTTTTGTATCAAATCGTATTGGATCAAACCCCTTTTTATCCTGAAGGAGGAGGTCAAGTTGGTGATAAAGGGACGCTGTCATCTGCCAATGAAACCATCGAAATTATAGATACAAAAAAAGAAAACAATCTAATTCTTCACTGGGCAAAAAAACTCCCCGATAACGTAAGTGCCAGTTTTATTGCCAAAGTAAATACCAATTTACGAACCGCTTCTTCTAAAAATCATACTGCAACCCACCTCATGCATCAGGCTTTGAGAAATGTCTTAGGAACTCATGTGGAGCAAAGAGGGTCACTTGTAAATCCAAATTATTTGCGTTTTGACTTTTCGCATTTTGCAAAAATGACGGAAGCAGAATTACAACAGGTTGAAGATTTCGTAAATGCAAGAATACATGATCAATTGCCTTTGGTTGAACGTAGAAATATTCCTTTTGAACAAGCCGTTTCAGAGGGCGCAATGGCTTTGTTTGGTGAAAAATATGGCGATACTGTTCGTGCAATAAAATTTGGAGAAAGTATGGAATTGTGTGGTGGAATTCATGTAAAAAATACCGCCGATATTTGGCATTTTAAAATCATTTCAGAGGGTGCTGTAGCTGCTGGAATTCGAAGAATAGAAGCCATTACTAGCAATTCAGTAAAAGATTTTTACACCTCCCAAGAAAATACATTGACGGAAATCAAAGAAGTTTTGAAAAATCCTCAAGATGTGGTAAAAGCAGTTCATGCCTTGCAAGATGAAAACACTAAACTTTCAAAACAAATTGAAGGTTTAATGAAAGATAAAGTCGGTCAAATTAAAACACTTTTAACTTCAGAAGTTCAACTAATTAATGGTGTTCAATTCCTTGCAAAGAAAGTAGATTTAGATCCAAATGGAGCTAAGGATTTGGCTTATGAATTAGGAACTCTAGGTACAAACGTATTTCTAGTTTTGGCCTCAGCTGAAGAAGGAAAACCTACCATTAGTTGCTACATATCGAAAGAATTAGTTGCCGAAAAGTCTCTTAATGCTGGAAATGTAGTTCGAGAACTTGGCAAATATATTCAAGGTGGAGGAGGAGGTCAACCTTTCTTCGCGACGGCTGGAGGAAAAAATAGCGCTGGAATAGCTCAAGCTTTAGAGAAAGCAATAGAATTTGTGAAATAGCTTTTTTAGGATTGGATTAAGCAAAGTGAAATTATTAATTCATTGGTAACAAATTGAAATAGGTATGAATTTTAGTACTAAAGTTCCCGTTCAAAAGTCGAATTTTCCAATAAACTATTCTTCTAAAATAGTTTTACTGGGTTCTTGTTTTACGGAGAATATGGGCGAAAAATTTAAGTATTTTAAGTTTCAAACCATGATTAATCCTTTTGGAATCATTTTTAATCCGGTTTCAGTAGCTAAAATTATCGAAAGAAGTATTCAAAAAAAATATTTCACAGAAAAGGATGTGTTTTTTCACAATGAATTATGGCATAGTTTTGATGTGCATTCTGAATGTTCTAACCCTGATAAAAAAGCATTTCTATTCGCTGTAAATAAAATAATTGATGAGGTTCATGACCAATTAATTTGTACTACCCACCTTTTTATCACTTTGGGAACTTCCTGGGTATATAGTGATAAAATCTCAAAAAAAGTAGTTGCTAATTGTCATAAAGTCCCTCAAAATCAATTTGATAAAGAGTTGTTGAGTGTGAATTCAATTCACAAAGCGATACAAAATATACTTGATTTAATAGGTAGGGTTAATCCAAATTGCGCTGTAGTTTTTACAGTATCTCCAGTCCGTCATTTAAAAGATGGATTTGTTGAAAATCAGTTAAGTAAAGCACAATTAATAACAGCGTTACACTCAGTTTTGGCTAATTCCAAACCGAAAAGCCACTATTTTCCGTCCTATGAAATCATGATGGATGAGCTACGAGATTATCGTTATTATACAGAAGACATGCTACATCCTACCCAAGTAGCGATAGATTATATTTGGGAAAAATTTTCAGAAGTCACTATTTCAGAAAGTGCGCTCAAAATCATGGAAGACGTTCAAACGGTTCAAAGAGGACTTTCCCATCGCCCATTTAATTCTGATACCAAAGCCCATAACGATTTTCTTAATAGTTTGCAATTAAAAATAGCTCAACTAGAAGCACTTCCATTTGGAATTGTTTTCCAAGATTAAGTCATAACTTTTCGAAAAACTAAATCAATGCCATTTGAAATTAATTGGGACACTTCTGGGCGTTTTAGTTTCATTTTTTCAAGATAATTAAGGACATTATCTCGTTTTTCTTCATTAGAATTTTGCTCAAAAAGCTCAGCAATTTCTAAGGATAGTAACCAATCATTTGGATGGTTTTGTTTTACTTTATCAAAAACACTTTCTAGAGAAAGTAAACTTGGTCTTCCTTCTCTGATGTTTCTAATCGCTTGATATAATCCTTCCAATTCTTCTCTCTCCAGAGTGTATTTTGCTTTGATGGTGGTACTAGAAGGCACGTGAGAAATTAAATCAAAACTAGTCACATCGGCGGGCCCAGAAAAAGCTGAAATCACTTTTTTTCCTACTGCCATATCAAATTTCCCCCAATCTGGGTGAAATAGAATCGTGTCATTATGGGTTACGGTACAGTTTTTAAAACTAATGATGATAATTTCACCTCGTAGGTTTCTTGAGCCTGTAATAATTTCACCAGTGATGGTTATATCTCCTTCAAATTCAAGAGTTACTTTTTCTGATTCATAGACTCCATAGGCTTTTAAATCTCGTGGACTCATATCTTCAATTGAAATATTGATTCCTTTTAATTTTCCAATTGGACTTCCAAAACCCTCTGGATGATTAGCAGTGCCGTGTCCAACCAATTCTTTTTCGCGATAGCATAAAGCAGTTTTTCCTTTGGTTTGGATATAAACAGGTTTTCCATCTTGTTCGATAACAGTACTGAAGAGTCCCGAAATTTGAAGTCCTGTACTGAGTTCAATAGTGCCTAAGGATTTGGAAGCGATAAGTTTTTTTATTCCAGATAATCCACCAGTTCGCAATGCCATTTTGTTTGCGAATTCTTCTAATACCAAACTTAAATGAGCAAAATCAGGTGTTACAAATAGCTGTGGTTGAGGTTTTGTTATGTCAAAATTTTGTTCTGCTGCTGAAATGTCATAGGGTAATTTCTTTACTTTGTTGGTCATGCACCAAGCACTTTCACCGATTGAAGAAAGTAATCCGGCGCCATAAATCTTCGGATTTTCAATCGTCCCAATCAAGCCATATTCAACTGTCCACCAATGTAGGTTTCTGATATGAGCCATTTCGGATAATTCTCCCATACTATTTTGCAACTCTTCTACCTTTTTTTCGGCAGCGTCAATTTCATTCTGCGGCGTTCCCTCAGCCTCCTTTAGAATAGACAATAAGCGGATGGCTTCATACATTTCATAGTCGTGAGAAGAGGAAATCGCTTTACAGCCAATTTCTCCGAAACGGCGCAAATATTCTGCATATTCTGGATTTGCAATTATCGGAGCATGACCAGCACCTTCATGAATTATATCTGGAGCTGGAGTATATTCTATGTGTTCTAATTGACGTATGTCGGAGGCAATAACTAATACATTATAGGCCTGAAATTCCATAAATGCATTGGGTGGAATAAATCCGTCTACGGCAACCGCAGCCCAACCAATTTCTTTTAAAATACGATTCATTCCATACATATTGGGAATAGAATCTATTTCTAAACCGGTCTTCCTTAACCCCTCTAAATAAGATTCATGAGCAACTTTTGGCAAATAGTCGACGTTTTTTCGCATAACATAACGCCATACCGCTTGATTTATAGGGCTGTAATCACTATAATTTTGGGGTTTAATAAATTGCTTTAAATGATTTGGTAATCTTTCAATCAGCGGATTGCTTTCAATTGCTGAATTCATATTTTATAGGGTATTATTTTTGTAAAATTACAAATTTATGTAACCATTTTCCTTTTTTCAATACAAGTTTTTTGTCAATGCCTTTTTTGTAATAAAGAAATTTAAGTTTTGTTCTCTAATCGGTACTCTTGTTGTACTTATTAATTAGGTGGAAATTGTGACAATATTTTGGTTACAAACTCGGTAATTCGTGCTTCTTTATTTTCTCGATTTTCACTTAAATATCCTGTTCCAACTCCTTGCCACACGAGTTCTCTTTTTTGAGCATCGATAAGGTCAATATATAAAGTACCTTCTGTAGTTGATGTTACATAAGTTTGGCCTCCCCATAAGTACGGATTCCATCCCCATCCCCAACCGTATCCCCAGTTAGTTGAAAATTGATTTACGTCTATTCGTTCCCGTTCTTTAGTAAAAATATTGACTAATAAATCGGGAGTTTCGCTTTTGGTTAATCCTCTATTGGTGAGTTCCGTTTCTATCGCACGTAAAATTCTTTTTTTATCTAAATCTGAAATTTCGGCTTTGTCAATCCCAGTTTTATGAAATGCAAAGGTCTTGTATTTGGAAAAATCTACTTTGGTATCAAAATCAGAAGAAACTCTAACTGAACTACAGGCGGTTAAAAGTGCAATTAGAAAAACGAAAGTTAATTTTGTTGCTTTCATGTTGTAAAATTTAGTGGTTAAAATTAAATTTAAAATAATTCATCATCCACATGATTTGGCAAGGTTACTTTTAATAGCGGTTGGGTTTCCATAGCTCTTTTTATCGCAAAAATCGCACCTTCATTTCTTGCCCAACTTCTTCTTGAAATTCCGTTAGTCACATCCCAGAAAAGCATTGATTGTAAGCGTTTTGAAGCTTCTTTAGTTCCATCAATAACCATACCAAATCCGCCATTAATTACTTCGCCCCAGCCAACGCCACCACCATTATGAATAGAGACCCAAGTAGCTCCTCTAAAACTATCGCCAATTACATTTTGAATAGCCATATCTGCGGTAAATCTCGAGCCGTCATAGATGTTTGAAGTTTCGCGATAAGGTGAATCAGTACCTGACACATCGTGATGGTCTCGCCCAAGAATTACAGTTCCAATTTCTCCACGCGAAATTGCCTGATTGAATGCCTCTGCAATTTTTACTCGCCCTTCTGTATCGGCATATAAAATCCTAGCTTGAGACCCGACTACTAATTTATTTTCTTTCGCCCCCTTTATCCACTGGATATTATCTTCCATTTGTTGTTGGATTTCTTTAGGCGCAGTTTTTGACATTTCTTCTAAAACGTGACAAGCAATAGCATCTGTTTTTTCTAAATCTTCTGGTTTTCCAGAGGCACAAACCCATCGGAATGGTCCAAATCCATAATCAAAGCACATAGGTCCCATAATGTCTTGTACATAACTAGGGTATTTGAAATCGATGTGGTTTTCAGCTAAAACATCTGCACCGGCACGTGATGCTTCAAGTAAAAAAGCATTGCCGTAATCAAAGAAATAGGTTCCCTTTTTAGTGTGTTTGTTGATTGAAAGGGTATGTCTTCGGAGTGTTTCTTGAACTTTTTCTTTAAATAAAACGGGTTGGTTCGCCATCATATCATTAGCTTCGTCAAAGGTCATCCCAGTAGGATAATAGCCTCCAGCCCAAGGATTATGCAAGGAGGTTTGGTCGCTTCCTAAATCAATAAAAATATTTTCTTCATCAAATTTTTCCCAAACTTCAACGACGTTGCCTAGATAAGCAATAGAAACTACTTCTTTTTTGGACAAAGCCAATTTTACTCTTTCGGTTAGGGTAACCAAATTATCTGTCATCTCGTTAATCCAGCCTTGTTCCAATCTAATTTTTGTGATTTTTGGATTTACTTCTGCACATACGGTAACGCATCCTGCAATGGATCCTGCTTTTGGTTGGGCACCACTCATACCTCCTAATCCTGAGGTGACAAAGAGTCCGCCTTGAGGTTTTTTATTTATTTTTCTAAAACCATTTAAGACTGTTATTGTGGTGCCATGTACAATTCCTTGTGGGCCGATATACATGTAGCTTCCTGCGGTCATTTGGCCATATTGTGACACCCCAAGCGCATTATATTTTTCCCAATCATTTGGTTTTGAGTAGTTTGGTATCATCATTCCATTGGTAACCACCACTCTAGGAGCTTCTTTGTGGGAAGGAAATAATCCCATTGGATGACCAGAATACATGGTGAGTGTTTGCTCATCGGTCATTTCAGACAAATAACGCATGGTCAATAAATATTGTGCCCAGTTTTGAAACACCGCTCCATTTCCGCCATAGGTAATAAGTTCGTGGGGATGCTGAGCTACGGCATAATCTAAGTTATTTTGAATCATCAGCATTATGGCTTTTGCTTGTTCTGATTTTCCAGGATATTCCGAAATCGGTCGCGCATACATTGCATAAGTTGGACGAAAACGGTACATGTAAATCCTACCATAAGTTTCTAATTCATTAGAAAACTCTACTAATAGCTCAGCATGATGTTCTGGATTAAAATAGCGTAGTGCATTTCGCAAGGCTAATTTTTTTTCCTCAGAAGTTAGAATTTCTTTTCGTTTTGGCGCATGATTAATTGCAGGATCAAACGGTTGGGGCATTGGTAATACAGTTGGAATTCCGATTGCTATTTGTTCTTGAAAAGTCATTTAATTTTTTTTATACCTAATAAAAAGATTAGGTGATTTTATTTTCTCTGATTTTTTATGTCTCCAATTTTTTTATCAAAACCATAAGGACAATGACGGCAGCCACTTTTACAGCAATAGCCTCTTTTTTGATGGTGTATTTCAGTGAAACAGCGATAGCCTTCAGGAGTTAAATAATAATCAACCCCTTCTATTAATTTATTTTCGTTACTTTGCTCTTTCATAGCTACAAATTTATGAACTTTATAGCGAATGTCACTATTTCGCATTAAGTTTTACATATAATAGTATTTAGTAATGACGATTCAAAATCAGTTATTTTACCGAGATAGTGCCCGAAATATTGAAGTTTATATTAAGCGTGAAGATTTAATACATCCTATTGTTTCTGGAAATAAGTTCAGAAAATTAAAATATAATCTAGTTCAGGCTAAAGCTGATAATCATGAAACACTTCTCACATTTGGAGGTGCTTTTTCCAACCATATTGCAGCAGTTGCATATGCGGGAAAAATTAATAACTTCAAAACTATTGGAATTATTCGAGGCGAAGAGTTAGCAAATGAAGTAGTACAAAATCCGACATTGCGATTTGCACAAGAATGTGGAATGCAATTTGAATTTATTTCTAGAGAGGATTATAGAAGAAAAGGGGAGTCATGTTATATTGAAAATTGGCAAAAAAAATACGGAAATTTTTACTCAATACCTGAAGGTGGCACCAATACGTTAGCAATAAAAGGCTGTGAAGAACTGCTTTCAGAGGCCGATAAGATATTTGATTTCATTTGTTGTGCGGTTGGAACGGGCGGAACCATCTCTGGGATCATTAATACGGCCGAACCAAGACAAAAAATATTAGGATTTCCAGCATTAAAAGGTAGTTTTTTAAAAGAAGATATTCGTAAATTTGTCATCAAAGAACATTGGGAATTAATTGAGGCCTATCATTTTGGGGGTTATGGAAAAGTAACGAGTGAATTAGTTCAATTTATGAATCATAGTTTTTCTCGAAATGGAATACTTTTAGACCCTATTTATACTGGTAAAATGGCTTTTGGTGTACTCGATTTAATTGTACTCGATTACTTTTCAAACAATACAAAAATCTTGATGATTCATACTGGAGGCATTCAAGGCATAGCGGGAATGAATCTCAAATTAGCAAAGAAAAATTTGCCATTAATTCACAATTATGATTAAAAAAATAATCCTTATTAGTTCAATAGTACTGCTGGTTAGTTGTAATTCGAGTAAGTCACTCATACAAACAACCAAAAAAGGAGGCAAAGGCTATAAAAGCTCATCCGAAAATTCAGTTAATAAACCTGCTGAAAACATAAAAAATACTGGTAATACTGCCGAATCAAATTCGGAAGTATTAGTAGCCACTTCTCGAGTAAAAGTTACTACAGAAATTGTATTGGCTTATATTGCCTCTTTTGAAAGTATTGCTAAAAACAACATGACGACCTACGGAATCCCAGCAAGCATAATTTTGGCACAAGGAATACTAGAATCTGGTGCTGGCACAGGAAACCTTAGTAATTTAGCCAATAATCATTTTGGAATTAAATGTCACAAAGATTGGGAGGGTCCATCGGTTCGATACGATGATGATGCAGCACAGGAGTGTTTTAGAAAATATGAGAAACCAAGTGATTCCTATAACGATCATGCAATTTTTATCACCAATAGACGCTGGTATGCAGAATTATTCAAACTAAATAAAGGAGATTATGTCTCTTGGGCTAAAGGGTTAAAAGCTGGAGGTTATGCTACAGATCCAAAATATGCCGAAAAACTTATTGGAATTATAGAGCGTTACCAGTTGCATAAGTACGATAAAGAAGTAATAGGCGATTCCTACATTCAATTATCAAAAGAAGTAGTAATGAGTTCAGAAACAACTACCTATTTGGTTGCTATTGGAGACACCTTATATTCTATTGCAAAAAAATTCAATACTACTGTAGAAGAATTAAAAAAGAAAAACAATATGCCAGATAATTCAATCTCAATCGGGCAGAAAATCATTGTAAATTAAAATCCAAGTTAATGATTTATCAAAGAAGTAGTCAGTTATTTGCGGAGGCTGAAAAAGTGATCCCTGGAGGAGTTAACTCTCCCGTTAGAGCTTTTAAAGCGGTAGGAGGAACGCCAATTTTTGTAAAAAGTGCCGAGGGTGCCTATCTTTATGATGAAGATGGAAATCGTTTTATCGATTATATTAACTCTTGGGGTCCAATGATTTTGGGACATGCTTTTCCGCCTGTAGTTGAGGCAGTTATTGAGAAGGCTAAATTGGGGACTTCCTTTGGGATGCCCACAGCTCTTGAAACGGAAATTGCAAAATTAGCCATAAAAATGGTCCCTAATATTGATAAAATAAGATTCGTGAATTCGGGAACGGAAGCCTGTATGAGTGCTATTAGATTAGCTCGAGGATTTACCAAAAAAGATAAGATTATTAAGTTTGCTGGCTGTTATCACGGTCATTCTGATTCTTTCTTAATACAAGCGGGGAGTGGAGCCGTAACTTTTGGGTCTCCAAATAGCCCAGGAGTAACGGTGGGAACAGCAAAAGACACGTTACTAGCTAATTATAATGATTTAAAAAGTGTTGACCAACTTATCAAAGCCAACATGAATGAAATAGCTGCAATTATAGTAGAGCCAGTTGCTGGAAATATGGGTTGCATTCCGCCAATTGAAGGTTTTTTAGAGGGATTGAGACAACGATGTTCAGAAAATGGAATTCTACTTATTTTTGACGAAGTGATGACTGGATTCCGATTAGCAAAAGGAGGCGTTCAAGAATTATTAAATGTATCGGCTGACATTGTCACTTTTGGAAAAGTAATAGGAGGAGGATTACCTGTTGGTGCTTTTGCAGCGCGTGAGGAAATTATGAATTTTTTAGCACCCGTTGGACCCGTATATCAAGCTGGGACATTATCAGGAAATCCATTGGCAATGGCAGCAGGATTAGCAATGCTAAAGGAATTAAATGCGGATGAATTTATTTTTAAACGATTAGAACAAAAAACGGCTTATTTGGCTGCTGGAATTGAAAAAGTATTGCGTGAAAATAAAATTGAATTTACCATCAATAGTATTGGATCGATGATTTCTGTACATTTTGATACTGCTCCGGTAGTCGATTTTTTAAGTGCAAGTA
>JBIHZQ010000140.1:0-3580 GCA_044231345.1 Flavobacterium sp. | reverse complement strand
TTCAGAAGTGATTGTGACAATAATTTTTCCTGATTTTTCTTTTTCCAATGCAAATTTTGAATCGGTAATCACTACTTCATTCAATGTTTGAATGGACTCTTTTTTTTCTGCGTTTTGCGCAAAAGCGATAGAAGATACTAGTACGCACAACGCACCAGCACCAATAATTTTTTGAATCATTTAAATAACATTTTTACTAATAAAAATCGGAGAAAAGCATGAAATTACCCATACCCAAACCTTTTTTCCCGAAAGTTTGATACTCGATGTAATAGGCAGGTCTCCTGGCTTGCGTCATGTTGTTTACCTTCCCAAGTGTCAAAAAATTAACTTACTCAGTGGTTTGTAGTTAACAACATGCTTTTATAGCTTACAGTTGCGGGAACAGCTTAGGTTTTTAACCTAATTCCCTTTTAATGCTATTTAAAAAACAGCAACCTTAATACGATTGCAAATATAGGCCTATACTTATCGAATTGACAACTATTTGAATTAATACTTTACATTTGTACTTCTTGAAGATAATTATGAAAATTCAATTACTAAAATATTCTCTTTTATTGCTGCTTTTTATGTTTTTTGGTTGCAACCAAACTGCAAAGCATGAAAAACAAGAAAAACTTATTGCCACTAATCAAATTAGGCATGCAAAAGGGTTTGAATTGCATAATTATAATGGATATTCCGTTTTAAAAGTGAATACTCCTTGGCCCAATTCGAAGGATTCATTCACCTATATTCTGAAAGAAAAAAATGGTGTAATTCCAGACAGTCTTCTCCAATACACCTCTATTTCAGTGCCAATTCAAACGATTGTTGTTACCTCAACTACTCATATTCCTCCCCTTGAATTATTGGAAGTTGAAAAAACATTGGTCGGATTTCCCACAACTGACTATATTTCATCAAAAAAAACACGCGCTTTAATAAAAGAAGGTAAAATTCGTGAAGTTGGAAAAAATGAGAATTTAAATACCGAGGTGCTCCTAGATCTTTCCCCTGATTTATTGGTTGGTTTTGGAATATCAAATGTTAATCCAACTTTAGATAACATTCAAAAAAGTGGTTTACCCCTATTTTATAATGGCGATTGGACGGAACAAACACCCCTTGGTAGAGCTGAATGGATAAAATTTTTTGGCGCAATTTATGGATTACAACCAAAAGCAAATTTAATTTTTAACCAAATTGAAAAAGAATATTGGAGAGCACTAAAATTGGCGAAAAAAGTTAAAAACAAACCTACTGTACTTTGCGGAAGTTTGTATCAAAACCAATGGTATGTGCCACAGGGAGATAGTTGGGCGTCCCTATTTTTGAAGGAAGCTCAATCCAATTACCTATGGAAAGACACCAAAGGTATTGGGAGTTTATCGCTCTCGTTTGAAAAAGTATTTGAAAAAGGAAAAACGGCCGAATTATGGATTGCTCCAGGGGATTTTCAGTCGTTAAGAGAAATGGCAGACTCAAATCCTCATTACAATCAATTCGATTCATTTAGAAATAAAAAAGTATATTCGTACGCAACAAATAGAGGAGAAACTGGAGGAATTATTTATTTTGAATGGGCAGCAAGTCGTCCTGATTGGGTATTAAAAGATTTAATTAAAATCATACATCCTGAATTATTACCCAACTATACTCCTTATTTTTTTCAACAATTGCATTAAAAGTGAACTCAATCAATCGAAACACCAACTTATTCATTTTCCTAATTATTGGAACGATACTCCTATTTTTACTCGACACGAGTTTGGGGTCGATTGTTATTCCAATTAAGAATGTATTTCTAGGATTACTTGGTGATAGCAGCGGAAAAGAATCTTGGGATTATATTCTCATCAATTATCGATTACCCAAATCGATAACTGCAGTTCTTGTGGGAACAGGACTAGCCATAAGCGGTTTGTTAATGCAAACATTATTCAGAAATCCATTGGCAGGACCTTATGTTTTAGGCTTAAGTTCTGGGTCGAGTTTAGGAGTAGCTGTAGTTATATTAGGTGCTTCACTGGTTCCAAATTTCATTAGCGCCTTTTTACTCTCCAGCTACGGAATAATTATCGCTTCTAGTTTTGGTAGTTTTATAGTGTTGTTAGCTGTTTTACTGGCATCACACCGACTTAGAGATACTATGTCCATTTTAATTGTGGGACTAATGTTTGGTAGTTTTACTAACGCAGTGGTAGGCACTTTAAGCTATTTTAGCTCGGCTGAACAATTACAGAAATTTACTTTTTGGTCAATGGGGAATTTAGGCAATTTACCATGGAACTCGGTAGCCATTTTGTTTTGTTGTGTAGCCTTTGGTTTGGCCTTGAGTTTCTTTTGTATAAAACCATTAAATGCGTTGCTTTTGGGAGAAAATTATGCCAAAAGTTTAGGTTTAAATTATAAAAAAACACAACTTCTAATCATGATAGCCACGAGTATTTTGGCCGGAAGTATTACTGCATTTGCCGGACCTATTGCTTTTATTGGTTTGGCAGTGCCCCATATTTCGAAATTGCTATTTCAAACGAGTAACCACCACGTACTATTTTGGAGCAGTCTATTAATAGGTGCGAGTGTCATGCTGTTTTGCGATATCATTTCTCAATTACCCGGAACTGATTTTATGTTACCAATTAATGCCGTAACCTCAATTTTTGGTGCGCCAATAGTGATTTGGTTGTTGGTTAGAAAACGAAAGATGATGGTTTAATGCGATAATTACACCTAAATAAGTTGATTTATTATTTACCATATGAATAAAAACATCCTAATTACCAGAAATTTAAGTATTGGTTATGTAACCAAAAAAGAGACTACTATTCTCGCTGAAAATCTTAGCTTGAATTTACAGGAAGGTAAACTTATTTCAGTAATTGGTGCCAACGGCATAGGAAAATCAACGCTTTTGCGAACATTAACGGGAATTCAAAAACCTATTTCAGGAACCGTATTGCTCCATCAAACAAACATTCATGAGTTAGACGCCTTCCATTTAGCTCAACAATTAAGCGTTGTTTTGACCGAGAAATTACCTCCAAGTAATTTGACTGTTTTTGAACTAATTGCACTTGGGAGGTATCCCTATACGAATTGGATTGGTAAATTATCCTCTACTGATTTGGCACTCATCAACAATGCTATGGAACTTACTCAAATCTCCCATTTGTCTCACAAAAAGCACTTTGAAATCAGTGACGGACAGCTGCAAAATGTAATGATTGCTCGCGCTATGGCCCAAGATACTCCGTTAATAATTCTTGACGAACCCACTACTCACTTAGACCTATTGCACACAGTATCCCTTTTTAAATTATTAAGAAAATTAACTGCCGAAACTAATAAATGCATTTTGTTTTCAACCCATGATATAGATATGGCAATTCAACTTAGTGATGAGATGATTGTAATGACGCCTGAAGGTGTGTGGCAAGACCAACCCTGTACTATGATTGCAAATGGGATTTTCAATACGTTATTTCAAGACGAATCAATAACTTTTGATAGTGAAAAAGGTAAATTTATTATTCGCTAATAATTATTTTACGAGTGCTATTTGTCGTTTAGCCTCCCCTACTACAAAAGCCAC
>JBIHZQ010000011.1:0-32670 GCA_044231345.1 Flavobacterium sp. | reverse complement strand
TTTGATTTCGCTAATCTTTTAGTAAAAACACGTGAAGGACGTCCAATTAAAATTGATAATAATTCAATTAATGGAGCAAAATTTACTGCTAATGCTAGAATCCATGCTTCAATATTGTCGCTTTATGATTCAATGCGCTTGCAACAACCTAAAATTGCTGGGAAAAATGATACTTGGCAAAATGTTGACTCAAAAATTAAATCAAGTTTAGCTTCTGCAAAAGAAAAAGGCAAACAAGTTGTTTTGTTAACAGGTACTTTAGCGAGCCCTTCTACCGAAAAATTAATTGCTGAATTTTTAGCAATCAATCCAACGGCGAAGCACATCATATATGATGCGGTTTCTGAATCTGAAGCATTAGATGCCTTTGAAATGGCTTATGGAGAAAGAGCTTTAGCAAATTATGATTTTTCAAAAGCATCTTTAATTGTTTCTTTAGGTGCTGATTTCTTGGGAGATTGGCAAGGGGGCAATTACGGTTCAGGATATGCACAAGGTAGGATTCCAAACAATGGAAAGATGTCACGTCATTTTCAAATGGAAGCAAATATGACTTTGTCAGGTGCTGCTGCCGATAAACGTATTCCAATGTCTGTTGCTAATCAAAAACAGGCTTTAGTTAAAATATACAATACGATTTCAAATTCATCCATAGCTACTGGCAAGGTAGAAAATGAAGAAGCCATACTTAAAGTTGCAAAACAATTGAAGGCTGCTGGAAGTAAAGGAGTTTTAGTTTCAGGTATTCAAGATAAAAATGCACAGTTGTTAGTTTTGGCAATTAACCAAATGCTAGCAAGTGAAGCTTTCTCAACTTCTGGTTCTCGACAAATTAGAAAAGGTTCTGCTTCGAAAGTTTCCCAATTAGTAAAAGACATGAATGCTGGAAATGTTCATACTTTAATTATGAGCGGTGTAAATCCAGTTTATACTTTACCAAATAGTAATGAATTTGTTTCAGGATTAAAAAAGGTAACCACTTCAGTAACTTTTTCTTTAAAAGAGGACGAAACAGCCTCTATAACAACAATAGCTGCACCAGCGCCACATTATCTTGAGGCATGGGGAGATGTATCTATTACAAAAGGGTCTTACGCTTTAACCCAGCCAACAATTCGTCCATTATTTAATTCAAAACAATTTCAAGAAGCATTGCTGTCTTGGAATGGTAATACAACGAAATATTACGATTATTTAAAAGCTACCGCAGCGTCTATTATTACAGGAGCATCATGGAATCAAGTACTTCATGATGGGGTGTATGGAACTGAAATAGTTCCTTCTACTACAAGTTCTGCCTTCGATTTTAATTCAGCCGCAGTTGCCCTTTCAAAATCAAAAGTTGGTAGCGGATTTGAATTAAATTTATATACTAAAATAGGTTTAGGAGATGGTCAACAAGCCAATAATCCTTGGTTACAAGAATTTCCTGACCCAATTACCAGAGTTTCCTGGGATAATTATGTTACTATTTCTAGAGCTGATGCAGATCAGTTAGGAATTACTAATGAAATTGTTGCCAATGGGGGATTAAACGGAAGTTATGCTACTTTAGTTTCTAATGGAGTAACGCTAGAAAACGTACCCGTAATTGTTCAACCAGGACAAGCAGTTGGAACTCTTGGATTAGCATTAGGATATGGTAAAAAAGCAGCGTTAAAAGAAGAAATGCAAGTAGGAATTAACGCCTACACACTATACAAAGGATTTAATACCACACAAGTAGCTAATTTAACTAAAGGGACTGGCGATCATGAATTTGCATGCGTTCAAGGTCAAAAAACGTTAATGGGTCGAGGTGATATAATAAAAGAAACTACTTTAGATATTTTCAATAATGAAGAAACTGAGGTTTGGAACGAACAACCAAAAGTGTCTTTAGATCACAAAGAAGTTAATGCTACAACGGTAGATTTATGGGATTCATTTGATCGTTCTACAGGACATCATTTTAATTTATCTATAGATTTAAATGCTTGTACAGGTTGTGGAGCTTGTATAATTGCTTGTCACGCAGAAAACAATGTCCCAGTAGTTGGGAAAACAGAAGTTAGAAGAAGTCGTGATATGCACTGGTTGCGTATTGATAGATACTATTCATCCGAAGAGACTTTTGAAAAGGATAATGAGAAAAAAGATGGGTTTGATGGTTTAACAGGCGACAAAGGTTCCTTAGGTGGATTCGGACAAATGGAGAAAGCTTCGGATAATCCTCAGGTTTCTTTCCAACCCGTAATGTGTCAGCATTGTAACCATGCGCCTTGTGAAACTGTTTGTCCAGTTGCTGCAACTTCACACGGTCGTCAAGGTCAAAATCAAATGGCATATAACAGATGTGTTGGAACAAGATATTGTGCAAACAACTGTCCGTATAAAGTACGTCGTTTCAACTGGTTCCTTTACAATAAAAATAGCGAGTTTGATTATCATATGAATGATGATTTAGGACGTATGGTATTGAATCCAGATGTTAATGTTCGTTCTCGTGGAGTTATGGAAAAATGCTCTATGTGTATTCAAATGACACAAGCAACAATATTAAATGCAAAACGCGAGGGTAGAGCTATTATAGATGGAGAATTCCAAACAGCTTGTTCCAATGCATGTTCAACAGGAGCTATGAAATTTGGAGACATCAATGATAAAGAAAGTCAAGTTGCTTCTTTAGTTGAAAGCGAAAGAATGTACCATTTATTAGAGCACGTTGGGACAAAACCAAACGTAATCTATCACGTAAAAGTTAGAAATACTTAGTCAATAATAAATTAATAAGATAAAGGATTATGTCGTCTCACTACGAAGCACCCATTAGAAAACCTTTAGTTATTGGTGATAAATCTTATCACGATGTAACTGTAGATGTAGCCGCTCCTGTGGAAGGAAAGGCTAACAAACAATGGTGGATTGTATTTTCAATTGCATTAGCCGCATTCCTATGGGGATTGGGTTGTATTGTTTATACGGTTTCTACCGGTATTGGAACTTGGGGATTAAATAAAACAGTTGGTTGGGCATGGGATATTACTAACTTCGTTTGGTGGGTTGGTATCGGTCATGCAGGAACGTTAATTTCAGCAGTACTATTATTATTCCGTCAACGTTGGAGAATGGCCATTAACCGTTCAGCAGAGGCAATGACAATTTTTTCTGTAATTCAAGCTGGATTGTTTCCAATTATACACATGGGTCGTCCTTGGTTGGCTTATTGGGTCCTTCCTATACCAAATCAATTTGGATCTCTATGGGTAAACTTTAATTCGCCACTTCTTTGGGACGTTTTTGCAATATCTACCTATTTATCGGTATCACTAGTTTTTTGGTGGACCGGTTTGTTACCAGATTTTGCAATGATTAGAGACCGAGCAGTTACGCCCTTTAATAAAAAAATATATTCAATATTAAGTTTTGGTTGGAGCGGAAGAGCTAAAGATTGGCAACGATTTGAAGAAGTTTCTTTAGTTTTAGCTGGTTTAGCAACTCCGTTAGTACTTTCTGTTCATACGATTGTATCATTTGACTTTGCTACTTCGGTAATTCCAGGATGGCACACCACAATATTTCCTCCGTATTTTGTTGCAGGAGCAGTATTCTCTGGATTTGCGATGGTTAATACCCTGCTTATCATCATGAGAAAAGTATCTAATTTAGAAGCTTACATCACGGTACAACATATCGAGTTGATGAATATCGTTATCATGATTACAGGTTCTATTGTTGGGGTAGCCTACATAACTGAATTATTTGTTGCATGGTATTCCGGGGTTGAATACGAACAATATGCGTTTTTAAATAGAGCAACAGGTCCTTATTGGTGGGCATATTGGTCCATGATGACTTGTAATGTGTTTTCACCTCAGTTCATGTGGTTTAAAAAATTGAGAACTAGTATCATGTTTTCATTTGTAATTTCAATTGTTGTAAATATTGGAATGTGGTTTGAGCGTTTTGTAATTATTGTAACTTCATTGCACAGAGATTACCTTCCGTCATCTTGGACGATGTTTTCACCAACATTTGTAGACATTGGAATTTTCATTGGCACCATCGGATTCTTTTTCGTTTTGTTTTTATTGTATGCAAGATCTTTCCCTGTGATCGCACAGGCAGAGGTAAAAACAATTTTGAAATCATCTGGAGAGAATTATAAAAAATTAAGAGAAGAAAATAAAGAAGCGCATCATGAGTAATAAAGTTATTTACGCCATTTATAATGACGACGACATTTTGATGGAGGCAGTTAAAAAAACTAGAGCTGCTCATCATCATATTGAAGAAGTTTTCACTCCTTTCCCAGTTCATGGATTGGACAAAGCTATGGGGATTTCTCCTACACGATTGGCCATCTGTGCTTTTTTGTATGGATGTGTTGGTTTAACAGTAGCTACAACCATGATGGATTATATTATGATTCAAGATTGGCCACAAGATATTGGGGGAAAACCAAGTTTTAGTTATATTGAAAACATGCCTGCTTTTGTGCCTGTAATGTTTGAAATGACCGTTTTCTTTGCTGCTCACCTAATGGTAATTACTTTTTATATGAGAAGTAAATTATGGCCTTTCAAACAGGCTGAAAATCCAGATGCGAGAACTACCGATGATCACTTCTTGATGGAAGTTGCTGTCAACAATAACGAAGAAGAATTAGTATCTTTCTTTCAAAGCACTGGAGCAGTAGAAGTAAAAGTAATAGAAAAGCATTAATAAGAGATGAAAAAAAGTTATTATATAGCCTTATTAGTAGGTTTATCATTAGCAATAGTTTCTTGCAAAAATGATAAAAATCCAAATTATCAATACATGCCGAATATGTATGAATCGGTAGGCTATGAAACATATGCTGAATCAGATGCATTTAAATCGGTGAACGGGTTAAAAGGTAAAGAAGGTCAATTACCTGCCGAAGGAACAATAAACAGAGGTTTCGAGGTATATGAATATGAAAATTCTACAGCTGGTTATGAATTAGCCAAGGTAAACTTAAAATCCCCGCTTGATTCAACTTCCGTAGATGTTGAAAAAGGAAAAGAGCTTTTCGAAATATATTGTGCTATTTGTCATGGAACAGCGGGCAATGGAAAAGGGAAATTAGTTACTCAAGAAAAATTTTTAGGGGTGCCTAGTTATGCTGATCGTCCAATAACTGAAGGAAGTGTTTTTCATGTGATTACTTATGGATTGAATTCTATGGGCTCACATGCAAATCAACTTAGCGCTCACGAACGCTGGTTAGTTACCTCTTATGTCCTTAAATTGAAAAGTGAATTATAATTATAGAACAAAATCATCGTATTAGATATGTATACATTTTCAAGTAAATTAAAAACATTCTCTTTTATTTTAATGCTTATTGGAGCATTAGGAATAGGATATGGTTTTTATACTGCCCCGAAAGATATTCAAGAAGTAGAAAAAATTCTTGCCGCAGATAGTCACGGTTCACATCATAGTAGTGCTTCTTCTCATGAGTCTGAAAGCAATGCTCACGCAGATGCAGAGCATAAAGAACATTTAGAACACGTTTTACATCAATTACAAAACAAGCCATGGGCTGCTATTTATGTTGCTTGTATTTTCTTTATGTTAGTTTCATTAGGCGTACTCGCTTTTTATGCAATTCAACAAGTCGCTCAAGCAGGATGGTCTCCAGTATTGTTTAGGGTTATGCAAGGAATAACGGCCTATTTACCTGTAGCTTCTGTTATCTTTTTCATTTTCTTATTGGTAATGGGTCTAGATGTATTTCATTCGAATAACTTGTTTATTTGGATGGATCAAGAAGTTGTTGCACATGATAAATTATTACAAAATAAATCAGGATATCTTAATTTTCCATTTTGGATAATTAGAGCAGGAATATTCTTATTAGGTTGGAATTTATATCGATATTTTTCTAGAAAAAATTGTTTAGCTCAAGATGAAGCAACGGACAATTCATTTTATAAAAAGAACTTTAAAATGTCTGCCGCTTTCTTAGTTTTCTTTATTGTAACAGAGTCAATAATGTCTTGGGACTGGATAATGTCAGTAGATCCACATTGGTTTAGTACCCTTTTTGCATGGTATGTTTTTGCAAGTTTCTTCGTTAGTGGAATTACAACCATAGCACTTATTACGTTGTATTTAAAATCAAGAGGATATCTTGAAAATGTAAATACTAGCCACATTCATGATCTTGCAAAATTTATGTTTGGAATAAGTGTCTTTTGGACTTATTTGTGGTTCTCACAATTTATGTTGATTTGGTATGCCAATATTCCTGAAGAGGTAACTTATTTTGTAACGAGGATAGAATTATACAATCTTCCATTTTTTGGAGCGGTAGTTATGAATTTTGTTTTTCCACTTTTAATATTAATCAATACAGATTTCAAACGAATCACATGGGTTATTGTTATGGCGGGGATAGTCATATTGGCAGGGCATTATATTGACTTCTTCAATATGATCATGCCAGCTACTGTTGGAGACAAATGGTTTATAGGGAGCGCCGAAATAGGTTCAGTACTTTTCTTTTTAGGACTTTTCATTTTTGTAGTCTTCTCTGCTTTAGCTAAAGCACCTCTATTGCCAAAACGAAATCCTTTTATTGAGGAAAGTAAACATTTTCATTATTAATATTTAAAGAAATAAACAGATGACAAGTTTGTTGGTAATTATTGTTTTAGTTTTATTATCTATTGCATTATGGCAATTGACCAAGATATTTGATTTGACTCAAATTGGAGAAAAATCAGAGGATTCTCAAGTTGCTACTGATACTGATAATAATATTCAAGGATATTTAATGTTTGGGTTTTTAGCATTCATATATGTATTTACTATTTATGGATTATTAAAATGGGGGGGGCTAGTATTACATACCCCTGCTTCACAACATGGAAGTACTATAGATAACCTGATGAATATCACCTGGATATTAATATTTTTTGTACAGGCAGTTACACAAATTTTACTTCATTATTTTGCTTTTAAATATAGAGGAAATAAAGATAAAAAGGCACTTTATTTTGCTGACAACAATAAATTAGAAGCAATTTGGAGTTTGATTCCAGCCGTAGTACTTGCAGGATTAATTCTTTATGGATTGTATGCGTGGACCAATATTATGTTTATTGATGAGGAGGAAGATTCGGTAGTTATAGAATTATATGCGCAACAATTTAATTGGACTGCCCGATACGCAGGAGAAGATGGGGTATTAGGAAAAGCGAATGTAAGATACATTGAAGGAGTAAATACTCTTGGAGTGGATTTGTCAGATTCTTATGCTCAAGATGATATAGTAGTTAAAGAATTACATATCCCAAAAGGTAAGAAAATCCATTTTAAAATGCGTTCACAAGATGTGCTACACTCAGCGTACATGCCTTATTTCAGAGCTCAAATGAATTGCGTTCCTGGTATGGTTACTGAATTTGCATTTGAACCAATTTATACTACTGCAGAATATAGAGAACTTCCTTACATGATAGATAAAGTCTCTAATATTAACGCAATTAGAATCAAAAAGAGTGCGGAATTAGTTGCATTGGGTCAAACGGCTTTAGATCCTTATGAATTTGATTACCTTTTGTTGTGTAACAAAATTTGTGGTGCTTCTCACTATAATATGCAAATGAAGATTGTTGTAGATACACCAGAAGATTATAAAAAGTGGTTGAAAGAAAAAAGTACTATCGTACAAGAAGTTAAAGCCGCTGCTGCTCCTCCCGTTGTAGCTCCTGTTGATGCTAACATGAGTGCAGATACTTCAAAAATGAGTACAATAGCTAGTCCTAACAAAGTAGCATTAAAATAAAATATATTAAAAATTTAAAGTAATAGATATGTCAGCAGAGTCTCACGATAACGGACACGAACACGAACACCACCATAAAGATACTTTTATTACAAAATATATCTTTAGTATCGATCATAAGATGATTGCCAAACAATACTTGCTAACGGGTATAGTTATGGGTATTATAGGGGTTGGAATGTCATTGCTTTTCAGAATGCAATTGGCATGGCCCGAAGAGTCTTTCAAAATTTTTAATGTATTACTTGGAGATAAATTTGCACCAGAAGGTGTAATGACAAATGATATCTATCTCGCACTTGTAACCATTCATGGAACCATCATGGTTTTCTTTGTTTTGACTGCCGCACTGAGTGGAACTTTTAGTAATCTACTTATTCCACTCCAAATTGGAGCAAGAGATATGGCCTCAGGATTTATGAATATGGTATCCTATTGGCTTTTCTTTTTGTCAAGCGTAATAATGATTTGTTCTTTATTTGTTGAAGCAGGGCCCGCTTCTTCTGGTTGGACAATTTACCCTCCTTTAAGTGCATTGAAACAAGCAATTCCTGGTTCAGGAATGGGAATGACTCTTTGGTTAGTTTCTATGGCAATTTTCATCGCATCATCATTAATGGGTTCATTAAATTATGTAGTGACAGTAATTAATCTTAGAACTAAGGGAATGTCAATGACTCGATTGCCATTAACAGTTTGGGCTTTCTTTGTAACTGCAATTATTGGAATAGTTTCATTTCCTGTGTTGCTATCAGCTGCTTTATTGTTAATTATGGATAGAAGTTTTGGTACTTCTTTTTTCTTGTCAGACATCTATATAGCAGGGGAAGTATTAAACAATCAAGGGGGTTCACCAGTATTGTTTGAACATTTATTTTGGTTTCTAGGTCATCCTGAAGTTTATATTGTCTTATTGCCAGCACTCGGAATTACCTCAGAAGTAATTGCAACTAATTCTCGTAAACCAATTTTTGGTTACCGAGCGATGATTATGTCGATACTTGCCATTGCATTTTTATCTACTATCGTTTGGGGACACCATATGTTTATTTCGGGCATGAATCCATTTTTAGGATCTGTATTTACATTTACAACTTTATTAATTGCGATTCCTTCTGCGGTAAAAGCATTTAACTACATTACAACATTATGGAAAGGTAATTTACAACTGAACCCTGCAATGTTGTTTTCAATAGGATTAGTTTCTACATTTATTACAGGGGGATTAACTGGAATTATTCTAGGAGACAGTACATTAGACATCAATGTTCATGATACTTATTTTGTAGTAGCTCACTTTCACTTAGTAATGGGAATTTCTGCGCTTTACGGAATGTTTGCCGGGATTTATCATTGGTTTCCAAAAATGTTTGGTAGAATGTTAAATAAAAATCTTGGATACGTTCACTTTTGGGTGACTGCAGTTTGTGCTTATGGTGTTTTCTTTCCAATGCACTTTATTGGAATGGCTGGTCTACCAAGACGTTACTACACTAATACTAACTTTCCGCTTTTTGATGATTTGCAAAACGTAAATGTTCTTATTACTACTTTTGCATTAATTGGAGGCGCATTTCAATTGGTTTTTTTATACAATTTCTTTGCAAGTATTTTTTACGGAAAGAAAACGGTTCAAAATCCATGGAAATCAAATACACTAGAATGGACGGCTCCAATCGAACACATCCATGGAAACTGGCATGGAGAAATTCCTGAAGTTCATCGTTGGCCATACGATTACAGTAAACCTGGTCATGATGATGATTTTGTTCCTCAAAATGTACCAATGAAGGAAGGTGAAGAAGTTTTACACCATTAATTCTCATAAAATAATAGTCTAAAATGCCTTTCCTAAAGAAAGGCATTTTTATTTGCTTATAACTTTCCTATATTTGTAATTATGAATGAAAATTTAGACCCTACCAATCAAAATTTCAATCCCGAGGAACTTGATCTTGAAAAAAAGTTAAGGCCACTCAGTTTTGATGATTTTGCAGGACAAGACCAAATACTAGAAAATTTAAAAGTATTCGTTCAAGCAGCAAATCAGCGGGATGAAGCACTTGACCATACTCTTTTTCATGGCCCTCCTGGATTAGGGAAAACAACCTTAGCAAATATTCTAGCCAATGAATTAGGCGTTGGAATTAAAATTACTTCTGGACCAGTTCTAGATAAACCTGGAGATTTGGCCGGTTTACTTACCAATTTGGAAGAAAGGGACGTCTTATTCATTGATGAAATTCATCGCCTAAGTCCAATAGTTGAAGAATATTTATATTCTGCTATGGAAGATTTCAAAATTGATATTATGATTGAGTCAGGGCCAAACGCAAGGACTGTACAAATCAATTTAAATCCATTTACTTTAGTAGGTGCAACAACCCGTTCTGGATTGTTAACCGCACCAATGCGAGCTCGTTTTGGAATTCAAAGCCGCCTACATTATTACACAACAGAATTACTAACTTCCATAGTAGAAAGAAGCGCTACGATATTAAAAATGCCAATCACTATGGAAGCAGCCATTGAAATTGCAGGTCGAAGTAGAGGTACACCCCGAATTGCTAACGCACTTTTACGTCGTGTAAGGGATTTTGCGCAAATAAAAGGGAATGGAAAAATAGACATAGAAATTGCCCGTTACTCTCTAAAAGCATTAAATGTAGATGCTCATGGATTGGATGAAATGGATAATAAAATCTTAAATACCATCATAGAAAAGTTCAAAGGAGGCCCAGTTGGATTATCAACATTAGCAACTGCAGTTTCTGAAAGTAGTGAAACTATCGAGGAAGTATATGAACCATTTTTAATTCAGGAAGGATTTATAATGAGAACTCCAAGGGGAAGAGAAGTCACTGAGAAAGCTTATACTCACCTAGGAAAAATAAAATTAAATACTCAAGGAGGCTTGTTCTGAAACAGCTTAATTGTTAATAATAAATAGCGTTTCTTGATTGAAAATAAAAGTAAATACACACAATTTATTAAATCCGAAGCCAAACGCTTGGGTTTTTTTGCTTGTGGTATTGCAAAAGCAGATTTTCTGAATGAAGAAGCTCCCCGACTTGAAAACTGGCTTTCTAAAAACCAGCACGGTCAAATGTCCTACATGGAGAATCATTTTGACAAACGGCTTAATCCTAAATTATTAGTTGAGGGTTCCAAAAGTGTTATTTCTTTATTGTTGAATTATTACCCGTCTGAATTTCAAAATCAAGAGGGTTATAAAATTTCAAAATACGCCTATGGGCAGGATTATCACTTTGTAATTAAAGATAAACTTAAAGAATTTCTACATTCAATACAAACTAGTATTGGTGAAGTTTCTGGTCGTGCATTTGTTGACTCTGCCCCAGTTCTTGACAAAGCATGGGCAGCAAAAAGTGGTTTAGGCTGGATAGGTAAAAACAGTAATTTATTGACTCAAAAAGTAGGTTCTTTTTTTTTCATTGCCGAGCTAATCATCGACCTTGATTTAGAATACGATTCACCAACCACCGATCATTGTGGAACCTGTACCGCGTGTATTGATGCTTGTCCGACTGATGCAATAGTAGCGCCTTATGTAGTTGATGGAAGCAAATGCATATCTTATTTTACCATTGAGCTAAAAGAAAATATTCCTCATGAAATGAAAGGAAAATTTGAAGACTGGATATTTGGATGTGATATTTGTCAAGACGTATGCCCATGGAATAAGTTTTCAAAATCACATAATGAACCCCTTTTTAAAACAACCCCTGAGTTGCTTTCTATGTCCAAAAAAGAATGGGAAGAAATAACGAAGGATACATTCGATGTGGTTTTTAAAAATTCTGCAATTACCAGAACTAATTTAGCTGGAATAAAAAGAAATATTGATTTCCTAATTAAATAATTTGGCCTACTTTTTTTTGTGAATTTTCCGATATTTAGTAACCATAAATTTTGAAACAAAAAACGCTACAATTCCGAAAAATCCACTCACTATAAATGAACCAATAATTATAGTAATTCCAGTCTCATTTAAATTAGATTTCCAGTTATCCATATCAAATTCAATTGTATTTCCCAATAGTAGAGTGCCTACTTTATAACTCAACAACATAAAAAAAGGACTAGTGACGGGGTTTGATATAACGCTCGTAGCAAAAGCAATAAGTAAATTAAATTTAATAAATCTACTTAATACAATGACGAGCAGCGTTCCAAATCCAAAAGTTGGAAAAACACTAATAAAGGTGCCAATTGCAGCGCCTAATGCAATTTCGTTAATATGATCTCTAGAACGAGCCATTTTCCAGAGAATAATTTTGGCCTTTCGAATTATTTTATGCTTTTTCATCTAGTGAAGTTTCAAAATTCTTTTATAAGGTAAGTAGGTGATAATCAATAATATTACTCGTATAATCCAATAGGAGAATTGGTTAGTATATTTAGAAATAAAATGTTGTTTAACTTTTAACGTGTCCGCTGTAATGACAATACATTGTTCTATAATACCAGTTAGGTGAGCGCGGTACTCTTGTGAAAATTCCACAGAATGGATGCCTACATTCATTTCAATACTTCCATATGAACTTAAATGATTCAAGTTGAAGGAACCAATAGTTGTCCAATTTCCATCTACAACTGCGGCTTTTCCATGTAATACAGATTTATTCCATTCATACATTTCGATGTTACTTTCTAAAAATGTAGAATAAAAATAATAAGTTGCCTTTCTTAATAATGGAATATCAGATATTCCCGACAAGATGAGTTTTATTTTTACATTATTATTGGATGCCTTTTTCAAAGCATGAGTTAGTTTTCTTCCTGGTAAAAAATAGCTGCCAACAATAATAATTTCTTTCTTTGCAGTAAATATGGAATTAATATAAGCCTTATATACCTCGTTTTTTCGATTAAGCCAATCATTTCGAAGTATTTTTATTTTTGTATTTGTTCCGAAGTTGGCCTCTAGGTTCTTTAAATTTCCAGTTCTTTTCCTAAAATAGGTCGCTCTACATAAGTCTTGCAAAACCTCTACCATTTCGCTCTTTATTTCTACAGCATAGTCAAGCCATGCACGCTCTAATTCTGTGCCATGGTATTTATTAGCAATATTTATTCCGCCAATAAGTAATGTTTTTGAATCTGAAACTACCACTTTTTGATGTAAGCGCCGACTGATATAGAATGAGTTGGCAGAGAATAGGGGAGAGAAAAACCGAACATTTATTCTGTTTTTTCTTAAATCATTAATAAATGAATTGGATAACGAGCTTGATCCAAATCCGTCCAGTAATAAATAAATTTTTACGTTGCGGTCAGCTGCCTTTTTTAGAGATTCAACAACTTTTTTTCCTGTTTCATCATTTTCAAAGATGTACATTTGGATATGAATTTCAGTTGTACTATCCAAAATTAGTTGTTCTAATCTTGAAAAATAATCAGAACCGCTATGAACAATTCGAATAGATTCAGTTGGATTTATTGTACTGATTTGCATTGATAATTAGTTTTTTGAAATAATGATTTGAAATCCAACTGGATAAAATAACACATAAAACCACTACTTAGGTTACTAAGTTTTAGGTTTTTATTGTCCGTCAATAAGAGAAGTTATGGCTCTCGGGAGTAATTTGAAAACGTTACAATTATTAATTTATAGGGCTAAATTCATCAAACTAATTCTATTTGGTAATTATAATTTGTTTACTTTGTGGTGCATAATGAATTGCCAACTAAAATGTACCCCTTAAAGTTAATTGAAATTTTTTAAAAAATGAAAAAATTCTACCTTATACTGTCGATATTTAATATGGTATATAGTTATGCCCAAACGGGAACAAAATCACCTATTAATAATAAATTACAAATTTTCACTACGGCCGAAAATTCTAATCTAAAATTAGCAGCAATGGAAAGCGTTGATTTTATTCCAGCCATTCAACCATTCGAAAATCAAATCTTTATTGTGGTAGATCCCAAAAAGACTTTTCAAACTTTTATGGGAATAGGTGGGGCTATTACTGATGCTAGTGCAGAAGTTTTCGCAAAATTACCCCTAAATAAACAGCAAGAATTTTTGAATGCTTATTACAGTCCAAGCAAAGGAATTGGTTACACATTGATGCGAACAACCTTGCATAGTTGTGATTTTTCAAGCGAAAGTTATACTTATGTAAACGAAGGCGATGCAGAATTAACTTCTTTTAATATTCAACACGATAAACAATTTAGGATTCCATTAATAAAAAAAGCAATGGCAATTGCGGATAAAATGACCCTATATGCTTCTCCATGGAGCCCGCCAGCTTTTATGAAAACGAATAATTCTATGCTATCAGGCGGAAAATTGAAACCTGAATTTTATCAGTCGTGGGCCACTTATTTTGTTAAATTCATAAACGCTTACCAGAATGAAGGAATACCAATTTGGGGCATTTCAATTCAAAATGAACCAATGGCTAAACAAAAATGGGAATCATGTATTTTTACGGCAGAAGAAGAACGTGATTTTTTAAAAAATTATCTTGGTCCAACAATGGATAAAGCAGGTTTTTCTTCAAAAAAAATCATCGTTTGGGATCACAATAGAGATTTAATGTACCACAGAGCTCAGGTGATTTTTGACGATCCAGAAGCCTCAAAATATGCCTGGGGAATGGGATTTCATTGGTATGAAACATGGGCCGGTGGACAACCTATGTTTGATAATGTAAAAAAAGTTAATGAATCATACCCTGATAAAAATCTAATTTTTACGGAGGGTTGTGCCGAGTCTTTTAATCCCGAAAAATACCAATATTGGGCAAATGCTGAAAAATATGGTCGATCAATGATTAACGATTTTAATAATGGCACTGTCGCTTGGACTGATTGGAATATAGTATTGGATGATAAAGGAGGCCCAAATCACGTCGGTAATTTTTGTTTTGCACCCATACACACCAACAACAATGATTTGATTTTTACCCCCTCATATTATTACATTGGTCATTTTTCAAAATTCATAAGGCCAAATGCCAAAAGAATAAGTAGTGTTGCAAGTAGAAGCCAATTGTTAACTACTTCATTTCTTAATGAGGATGGAAAAATTGCTACTGTAGTAATGAACCAAAGCGAAGAAGCGGTAGACTATTTATTCTACATTGGAGACAAACAAGTACAAGTCAACATTCCCGCGCACGCTATTCAAACATTACTTAATTAACCTACATTTGAACACCCTAAATCATGTTAAAGCGAATTAATTTATTTGGTCAGTTTAATTGTAGAATAAATTAAAACAAAACCAATAAAAGTTTCCTTTTTTAAACTAACCTTTTACCTTTGTAAATTGGAATAAATTACATTATGGATAATTATAGAAAAAGAAGAGAAGCACTCTTGTATCATGCAAAACCTACACCAGGAAAGATTCAAGTAGTGCCCACAAAGAAATATGCAACACAAAGGGATTTGTCATTGGCCTATTCACCGGGAGTTGCTGAGCCTTGTCTTGAAATTGCAAAGGATGTAAATAATGTATATAAATACACCTCAAAAGGAAATTTAGTGGCCGTTATCACTAATGGAACTGCCGTTCTAGGATTAGGCGATATTGGTCCTGAAGCTTCAAAACCTGTGATGGAAGGAAAAGCATTACTATTTAAAATATTTGCAGACATTGATGTATTTGATATTGAAGTAGCTACTAAAGATATTGATGCATTTATAGAAACAGTAAAAAATATTGCGCCAACTTTTGGAGGAATTAATCTAGAAGATATTAAGGCCCCAGAATCTTTCGAAATAGAAAGAAGATTAGTTGAAGAGCTGAACATTCCAGTGATGCATGACGACCAACACGGAACAGCAATAATCTCTTCAGCAGCTTTGTTAAACGCTTTGGAATTAGCCGAAAAGAACATTCAAAAAATAAAAATTGTTGTTTCTGGCGCTGGATCTGCAGCATTAGCATGTGCCAATTTATACGTGCTCTTAGGCGTTAGTCCAGAAAATATTATCATGTTTGATAAAGACGGTGTACTTTCATCAGAAAGAACGGATTTATCAGACTTGCAAAAAAAATACGCAAAAGGAAATCCAAATTGTACATTGACTAATGCATTAGTTGGTGCAGATGTTTTTCTCGGACTCTCTGCAGGAAATATATTATCTCCTGAAATGTTACTCGGAATGGCCGAAAACCCTATCGTTTTTGCAATGGCTAATCCTGTTCCAGAGATTGATTATGAAGTAGCAATAGCTACCCGAAAAGATATTATTATGGCTACGGGTCGTTCAGATTATCCCAATCAAGTTAATAATGTTCTCGGTTTTCCCTATATTTTTAGAGGTGCACTCGATGTTCGTGCTACTAAAATTAATGAAGCTATGAAAATGGCTGCGGTAAATGCATTAGCTTCATTGGCAAAAGAATCGGTTCCCGAACAAGTCAATATAGCGTATGGAGAAACTAAATTAATTTTTGGAAAAGATTATATAATTCCAAAACCATTTGACCCAAGATTGATTTCAACGGTAGCTCCAGCAGTAGCAAAAGCAGCAATGGAATCTGGAGTGGCTTTAAATCCAATAACAGATTGGGAAAAGTATAAGGAAGATTTAATGGAACGATTAGGTTCTGACAATAAAATGGTGAGGCTTCTTGCCAACAGGGCAAAAACAAATCCAAAACGGGTAGTTTTTGCAGAAGCCGATCATTTGGACGTACTAAAAGTAGCACAAATTGTTTACGAAGATGCTATTGCAGTTCCAATATTATTGGGGAATCGAGAAATAATCATGGAGTTAAAAGAAGAAATTGGGTTTGATTCCGATGTCTTGATTATTGACCCAAAGGATAAAGCTACCGATAAAAAAAGGCTCCACTATGCCGATATTTTTTGGAAATCAAGGCAGCGAAGGGGGATTTCTTTGCTGGATGCCCAAAAATGGATGCGCGAAAGAAATTATTACGCTGCAATGATGGTAAATCAAGGAGATGCTGACGCAATGGTTTCAGGATATTCTAGAAGTTATCCGTCGGTGGTAAAACCAATTTTGCAATTAATAGACAAAGCTCCCGGAATTTCTCTTGTTGCTACCACCAATATGATGATGACTAATAGAGGACCGATGTTTCTATCAGATACCGCCATCAATCCAAATCCATCCGCAGATGATTTAGCAAAAATTGCTTTAATGACGGCAAAAACAGTACGGATGTTTGGAATGGAACCAGTTATTGCAATGATATCATTTTCAAATTTTGGATCTTCTAGTAATCAAAGCGCTTCAAAAGTTAGAGAAGCAGTTTCGTTTTTACATGCTAATCATCCTGAAATTCAGGTAGACGGGGAACTTCAAGCTGATTTTGCTTTGAATCCAGAAATGCTAAAAAATAAATTTCCATTTTCTAAATTAGCAGGGAAAAAAGTGAATACCTTAATATTTCCAAATTTAGAATCGGCAAATATTACTTATAAATTATTAAAAGAACTTTATAAAGTAGATTCCATTGGCCCAATAATGCTAGGGATGGAAAAACCAGTACATATTTTTCAATTGGGTGCAAGTGTTGAAGAAATGGTAAATATGGTTGCTGTTGCGGTAATTGATGCTCAGGAAAAAGAAAAGCGGAAAACACTATTTTAAAAAGCATTTGATTTTGAAAATCTTAAAATAATTACAATTAAAGATTTTTCTTATATTTGAAAATTACTTACAACTATGATAGCACATTTACAAGGTAAACTGGTTGAAAAAACACCAACAGAGGTCATTATTGATTGTAATGGTGTAGGATATCATGTAAATATTTCTTTACACACTTACTCATTGTTACCAAAGAGTGAAGCAATAAAGTTGTATACCTATTTACAGATAAAAGAAGATGCACATACTCTTTTTGGATTCGTAGAAAAGTCAGAAAGAGAAATTTTTAAGCTTTTACTATCTGTTTCTGGAATTGGCGCAAGTATTGCAAGAACGATGCTTTCTTCATTAGAGCCAAAGCAAATTATTCAAGCAATTGCTTCAGCAGATGTAAATACAATTCAATCGATAAAAGGAATTGGCAGTAAAACCGCACAAAGAGTAATTTTAGATTTAAAGGATAAAGTGTTAAAATTGTTCGATTTAGACGAAGTTTCCTTGAGTCAAAACAATACAAATAAAGATGAAGCGTTATCTGCTCTAGAGGTTTTAGGTTTTGTAAGGAAATCAGCCGAAAAAGTGATGGAACGAATGGTGAGGGAAAATCCAGATGCTAGCGTCGAAATGCTGATTAAGTTAGCTTTAAAAAATTTATAGTACTTGAAAACATTTTATATAGTAATTAATAAATCAGTAGTAAAGCAAATAGTTTTACTACTAATTCTTTTGTTAAATAGTTCGTTGTTTGCTCAGGAAGTGGGAACCGCACAAGATTCGACTGGATATTCAACAGGAAAAATCGACCTACAAAATCCACCAAGTATCGTAGCGGCTTATACTTATGATCCAGCTACCAACCGCTATATTTATACTAATTCTGTTAATGGATTTAATATTAATTATCCCATTATTCTAACTCCAAAAGAATATGACGAATTAGTTTTGAGAGAATCAATGCGGGACTATTTCAAGAAAAAATCGGATGCAATTGATGGTAAAAAATCTGGAAGCGAACAGGCAAAAAAAGATTTATTACCAAGGTATTATGTCAATTCAAGTTTTTTTGAAGCAATTTTTGGAAGTAATACAATAGATATTAAACCTTCAGGGTCGGTTGAAATGGATATGGGAGTTCGATATTCAAAACAAGACAATCCCTCTTTTTCGCCAAGAAATAGAACCAGTACTACTTTTGATTTTGATCAAAGAATCAGCATGAGTTTAATGGGGAAAGTAGGAACTCGCCTGAATGTTAGTGCGAATTATGATACCGAATCTACTTTTGCATTCCAAAATTTAATCAAATTAGAATACAATCCTGGGTTGCCCGATTTGAAGAACTTTTCTGGAAATGAAGACAGTATTCTACAAAAATTAGAAATTGGAAATGTAAGCATGCCATTGAGTAATTCACTAATTCGAGGCGCACAAAGTTTGTTTGGGGTAAAAGCACAATTTCAGTTTGGCAAAACAACCATTACGGGAGTTTTTTCTGAACAAAAATCTCAAACTAAATCAGTTACTGCTCAAGGAGGCGGAACACTTCAAGAACAAGAATTATTTGCCTTAGATTATGACTCAGACCGACATTATTTTATGTCTCAATATTTTAGAAATAAATACGATTCTTCACTAAGAAATTATCCCTACATAGATAGTCGAGTACAAATTACCAGAGTAGAAGTATGGGTAACCAACAGGCAAAATCGGGTGACAACTACTAATAATAATTTACGAAATATTATTGCATTACAGGATTTGGGGGAAGCAAGTTTATCGGGATTATCGGATAACGAAGTAGTTGTTGTTAATCCAAACACTAATTTTTTCATTGCACCAGTAGACACTCCTTCGGATAATAAAAACAACAAATACGACCCTTCTTTAATAGGGAACGGTGGGTTTTTAAATAGTGATATTAGAGAAATTGTTTCTGCTAGTTCAGGATTTTCTGGAATAACGGTTAGCGAAGGTCAAGATTATTCAAAATTAGAAAATGCACGAAAGTTAACCAACAATGAGTTTACCTTTCATCCCCAATTAGGTTACATATCATTGCAGCAAAAATTATCAAATGATGAAGTTTTAGCTATTGCATTTCAATATACAATTGGAGATAAAGTCTATCAGGTTGGTGAATTTGGGACGGATGGAATTGATGCCACACAAACTGGAGTTGTTGATCCAAACACGAATCAACCCACCACAGTTTCGTCTCAAAGTTTGTTGTTAAAAATGCTAAAAAGTAATTTAACGAGCGTATCCAATCCTACAACTAATATATCTACTCCGATTTGGAATTTGATGATGAAAAACATTTATCAGATACCTGGAGCATTCCAATTACAACAAGAAGATTTCAAATTTAATATCCTTTATTCAGATCCATCACCATTAAATTATATCAATTTAGTTTCGCCATTACCACAACCACAGGATTTAGTTACTAGTACCCCGTTACTAAAAGTTTTCAATGTTGATAAATTAAATTATACTAACGACCCACAAGTAGGAGGGGATGGTTTTTTTGATTTCATTCCTGGGCTAACTGTCGATACCCAAAACGGAAGATTGATTTTCACAACGGTTGAACCTTTTGGAAAATTACTTTTTGAAAAATTAAGAAGTAATTCTACGGAAGATTATAACGGAACAACCTATAATGCTAATCAGGCTAAGTATGTGTTCAGAAATATGTACCGTAAAACACAAGCAGCAGCTCTTCAAGACAGTGATAAGAACAAATTTTTATTGCGTGTAAAATACAAATCAACCGGTGGAGACGGAATTCCAATTGGAGCTTTTAACGTTCCAAGAGGGTCTGTAGTAGTAACTGCTTTAGGGAGAATATTAGTTGAAGGAGTTGATTATAGTGTCAACTATCAGTTAGGTCGTGTACAAATTTTAGACCCATCTCTTTCCAATACACCTATTGAAGTTTCAGTAGAAAACAACTCTGTTTTTGGTCAACAAACTAGACGTTTTATGGGTTTTAATGTGGAGCATAAAATTTCGGACAAATTTATGGTGGGCGCTACGTTCTTAAAAATGACCGAAAAGCCATTTACACAAAAATCTAACTTTGGACAAGAATCAGTTAACAATTCTATTTTTGGATTTAACACCAATTTCTCTACAGAAGTTCCTTTTTTAACTCGTTTAGTGAATAAACTGCCAAATTTAGACACTGATGTACCGTCCAATTTGTCATTTCGAGGAGAAGTAGCTTTTTTAAAACCTGACACCCCTAGAGGCGATCAATTTGAAGGAGAATCAACTATTTATGTGGATGATTTTGAAGGGTCACAAACGGCTATTGATATGCGTTCTCCGTTATCGTGGAGTCTTTCGTCTACTCCAGATCGCTCTCTTACAAGCACCTATGATTTTAATGCAAACGCAAATGATCTTAGTTATGGTTATAAAAGAGCAAAATTAGCTTGGTATGCTATTGATCCAACATTTTACATTACACGACCTTCCGGAATTTCAATTCAAGACATTTCCCTGAACTCCACCAGACGAATTTATAGCGAAGAATTGTATCCAGTTACCGACATTGCCATTGGCCAAACACAGATTGTCAATACATTAGATTTGAATTATTTTCCAAAAGAAAGAGGCCCATATAATTTTAATCCATTAGCAGTTGCAACAAATGAACTACCCAATCCCTCAGATAATTTTGGAGGAATCATGCGTTCAATCAATTCAACAAACTTTGAACAAGGAAATGTCGAATACCTGCAATTTTGGGTATTAGACCCTTACTTTGACCCTGGAAATATAGCAAGTGAAGCAGCAAGTAGTAATACAGGTAAAATATATTTTAACCTTGGATCTATTTCTGAAGACATCCTAAAAGACGGTAGAAAACAATATGAAAATGGATTAGGAACCAATCAGATTTTAGTTTCTCCTCAACCAATTTGGGGGAATGTTCCCGCTTCTCAATCCTTAATTTATGCTTTTGATACCAATGCAGATAATCGCGCACTGCAAGACATTGGATTAGATGGACTTCGAAATAGAGAAGAACAACTTAAGTTTCCAAATTTTGCGTCTTTAGCTGACCCTGCAGGAGACGATTATGAATATTTTTTAAATGCTACGGGATCCGTTTTTGATCGTTATAAAAAATATAATGGAACCGAAGGGAACTCACCAGTAACGGTATCTAATGACAACCGTGGTTCTTCAACTTTACCAGATGCCGAAGACATTAATCGTGACAATACCATGAATACCATCAATGCTTATTATGAATATAGTATTGATTTGCATAAAAACATGCAAATTGGGATTGATAAATACGTTACTGATATTAGAGAAACAAACGCGGTCAACCTTCCAACAGGTGCTAATGCAACTAAGGCAAGATGGATTCAATTTAAAATTCCAATTGCACAACCTGAAAATACTATTGGAGCAATCTCAGACTTCAGAACGGTGAATTATATGCGAATGTTTCTTACCGGGTTTAACGACAATCTAACAGTTCGTTTCGGGGCATTAGATTTGGTTAGAGGTGAATGGAGGCGCTATACGAATACTCTAGATGCTAACGACACCAATGTTTCTGATGATGCAACAGATTTTGATGTTTTCTCTGTAAATATTCAAGAAAATGGAGACAAAAGCCCTATTAATTATATTTCTCCGCCCGGGGTTGTAAGGGAACAATTGTTTAATAACAATACTATTATTAATCAAAACGAGCAATCATTAGCATTAAGAGCTTCAGGAGATGGAATAGAACCTGGAGATTCTAGAGCTGTGTTTAAAAATGTAAGTATTGACATGCGCCAGTTTAAAAATTTAAAAATGTTTTTACACGCCGAGGCACTTCCGTCAACTGCCGAGCCACTTCCGTTACAAGATGATCAAATGGTAGCTTTCATCCGATTTGGAAATGATTTTACTCAAAACTTTTATCAAGTAGAAATCCCGTTGAAGGTTACTCCAGAAGGCGCTTCAAGTCCTGAGGTAGTTTGGCCAGACTTAAATGAAATTGATTTGCCATTAAGTTTATTGACAAAGTTAAAAATTATAGCAATGGGTTCCAATGCGCCTATTGAAGACGAAAATGGAATTCGATTTATTGATGATGACGACCCGTTAATGGATCCCTCATTAGCGGCTAATACGACCAGAGGAAAATTGAGATTGGGTATTCGTGGAAATCCAAACTTTGGATTAGTAAGAACATTAATGGTCGGAATAAAAAGTAGAGAAACCAATACAGTTGATATTCGGGGAGAAGTTTGGTTCAATGAACTTCGATTATCCGATATGGATAACAAAGGTGGGATGGCTGCAGTTGTTAATTTAGACACTAATTTTGCTGATTTTGCAACTATTTCGGCAACAGGAAAGAAAAGCATGATTGGATTTGGTGCATTAGAAGAGGGACCAAACGAAAGAAGTCGAGAAGATTTACAACAGTATAATATTGTTACTAATTTTAGTTTGGGGAAATTATTACCAAAAAAATGGGGAATTAATCTTCCGTTTAATTATGCTGTAGGAGAAGAAATTATTACCCCAGAATACGATCCGTTTAACCAAGATATAAAATTGCAACAACTTCTTGACGTTACAACAGATGCGTTAGAAAGAGACAACATTAGAGACCGAGCAATTGATTATACAAAAAGAAAAAGCATTAACTTTATTGGAGTAAAGAAAGAAAGAGGAGCGACACAAAAACAACATGTTTATGACCCCGAAAATTTAACGCTATCCTATTCCTATAATCAAGTAGAAAGACACGATTACGAAATCGAAAGCTATGTAGACAAACAAGTTAACACCACGGTAGATTATACCTATAGTTTTCAACCTAAACCAATTGAGCCATTCAAAAAAAGTAAATTTTTGAAAAAAAGTGGGTATTGGAAATTGTTAAGTGATTTTAATTTTAATTATTTGCCTTCATCAATTTCTTTTAGTTCCAACATTACAAGACAATATAATAAACAACAATTTAGACAAGTTGAGGTTGTAGGAATTGAACTAGACCCGCTATACCGAAGAAATTTCTTATTTAATTACCAATATGGTTTTAACTATAATTTGACAAAAGCATTAAAGCTAAATTATACGGCCTCATCCAATAATATTGTAAGAAACTATTTAAATGATGATAATGTGCCTGATAACGATGTAACTATTTGGGACGATTATTGGAGCGTTGGAGATCCTAACCAACACATGCAACAATTAGTGCTTAATTATGAATTACCAATAAATAAAATCCCACTTTTTTCATTTGTTAAATCAAGTTATACTTATACCGGAAATTATAATTGGCAAAGAGCTTCCTTAGCATTATCGACCATAGAAACTCAAGACGGAACTGTTTTCCAACTAGGGAATACAATTCAAAATTCTGCAGCTCACAAATTAAACGTAGCATTGAATATGGACTCTTTTTATAAGTACATAGGATTGTCTAAGAAAACAACCAAACCACCTGTAAAATCATCTCAGAAAACAACTCCAAAACCAGGAGAAAAAATTACTATGGCTCAAAATATCCCAGTTCAAAATTCAAATGTCTTCTTAGATGGTTTGCGTGGGGTGTTGACAAGTGTAAAAAACATTCAAATTAATTACTCAGAAAATAGAGGAACAATATTGCCAGGCTATATGCCAAGTATTGGATTTTTGGGTTCGTCAAAACCAACGTTAGGCTTTGTTTTTGGGTCTCAAGACGATGTTCGATATGAAGCCGCTAAAAGAGGATGGTTAACTGTTTATCCTGATTTTAATCAAAATTTTTCGCAGGTTACTACAAAAACATTAAACGCTACAGCCAACATGGATTTATTTCCAGATTTCAAAGTTGATTTCTTAGCCGAGCGAACTTTTGCAGATAACTTCACAGAGCAGTATGATGTTTCTGATGGACAATATAATTCGAGATCGCCCTATAATGTTGGGAATTTCTCTATTTCTACCGTAATGCTAAAAACAGCTTTTAAGAAAAGTGACGGAGTAAACTCAGCACCATTTGATGACTTTAGAGAAAATAGAATCATTATTGCAAACCGATTGGCTCAAAATTATTATAATACGACTAATTTTCCATTAGATGCTGATGGTTTCCCTATTGGATTTGGAAAAAATAGTCAAGCCGTATTATTGCCTTCATTTCTGGCAGCTTATACAGGATTGATTAGTGATAATTATGGTAAAGCGGCAAATTCAGTTTCACTAGGCGCATTTAGAGATATTCCAATTCCAAATTGGACTATAAAATACAGTGGATTAATGCGATATAACTATTTCAAAGAAAAGTTTAAACGATTCTCAATTCAGCATAGTTATAGAGCTTCATATACTATTAATTCTTTTCGTTCGAATCTGGATTATGCCATCAACCCAACAGGAACTGATGCTTCTGGGAATTTCTTAAACAAAACTATAATTGCAAACATCAATTTAGTAGAGCAGTTTAATCCGTTAATGAGGGTTGATTTTGAATTAAAAAACTCAATTAAATTTTTGGCAGAAATGAAAAAAGACCGAGCTTTGTCAATGAGTTTTGATAATAACTTACTGACTGAAGTTAAAGGAATTGAGTATGTTGTTGGGCTTGGCTATCGAATTAAAGACGTGATTTTTTCATCAAAATTAGCTGATAATCCAACGGGAGTTATTAAAAGTGACATCAATATTAAAGCAGATATTTCGTATCGTAACAACCAAACGATTGTACGATATTTAGATTATGATAACAATCAATTAGCAGGAGGGCAAAATATCTGGTCAGCAAAATTAACGGCAGATTATTCATTTAGTAAAAACTTAACGGCCATTTTCTATTACGACCATTCTTTTTCTAAAGCAGTAATTTCTACCTCTTTTCCAATGACAAATATTCGTTCTGGATTCACCATCCGATATAATTTTGGAAATTAGCACCTTTTTTATTAAAAAATATCCGTTCTAAACTATACATTTGTAAAATATATTAACTAACAATAGCATAAAAATAATGAATATTCCAGCAAATTTAAAATATACGAAAGACCACGAATGGGTAAGCCTTGAGGGAGAAATTGCGACAGTAGGGATTACTGATTTTGCACAAAAAGAATTAGGCGATATCGTTTATGTTGAAGTAGAAACACTAGACCAAACTCTTTCAAAAGATGAAGTATTTGGAACAGTTGAAGCAGTTAAAACAGTTTCTGATTTATTCTTACCATTATCAGGAGAAATAATTGAATTTAACGAAACCCTAGAAACCACTCCAGAGCAAGTAAATGCAGATCCTTATGGAAATGGCTGGATGGTAAAAGTTAAAGTTTCGAATACTACTGAATTTGAAGAGTTGCTTACTAGCGATCAATACAAAGTGCTAATAGGTGCTTAATAAAATTAGTTTCTTCACGGCTCTTTTCTGGACACTTCTTATACCCGTACTGTGTTTAATAAGTATAGGCGAAATCCCAGAAATCAAAATTGAAAATTCTGATAAATATGTTCATTTTAGCTTCTATTTTATTTTAGTGCTGCTGTGGTTTTTATATTTTTTCACTAAAAATAGCGGAATTAATGAGTCAAAAATCAGCTTCATTATCGTTGTATGTTCCATTTTTTACGGAATAGCAATTGAGTTTTTTCAAGAATTTTTCACGATTTCAAGAGTTGCAGATTTCTATGATGTAATTGCGAATTGCTTGGGCTCACTGTCTGCTCTAATTTCAATTCGACTCTTTATTAGATATTCAAATAGCCAGGAATAAATACCTCATTGGAAGAATTATTATTCTTACTTCGAAATCAAAAAAAGGGTTAATTTTGCAATGTAAATAAAGTCCTGAGAAATGAATATTAGACAATTTATTGACTCCACGTATCTTAAATCGGCTAAAGAAGCAGGAATATCTGAAGCTGAAATCAGTATCAAGACCAAAGCCGTTATTCAAGAAGCAATAGACGAGCGTTATAAACTAGTAATGATTCTTCCAGAATTTGTTTCTCCTGCAAAAAAGATGATACAGGAAGCCAAATCAAAACTTGAAATTGGGACCGTTATTGATTTTCCAAAAGGCACTTCTAGCATCGAAAAAAAGATGCAACAAGCACGAGTAGCGATAAAAAATGGCGCTGACGATTTGGATTTTGTTTGTAATTATAATGCCTTTAAAAAAGGACAATTTGAATTAGTGAAAAACGAAATTTTTTTGTGTACACAACTAGGTCTTGCTCACCATAAAAATGTAAAATGGATTATTGAAATTGCAGCCTTAAATAATAAGCAAATTATTCAATTGTCGACACTCATAAAAAATGTTGTGATTTCTAATTTCAAAGAAGAATCATACGCATCTGTTTTTGTAAAATCGTCCACAGGGTTCTATAAAACTAAAAACAACCTGCCAAATGGTGCTACAATTCAAGGAATAATTATGATGTTAGAAAACGCATCACCATTATCGATTAAAGCCGCAGGAGGAATAAAATCTTACGAAGATGCAGCAGCAATGATTCGGCTCGGTGTAAAGCGCATTGGAACTTCTTCTGCAAAAACGTTGGTTACAGACGCTATTGGAGTAAGCGATTTAGACGCCTATTAATTCGCCGCTTTTTTTATAGATTTTCCTTTATTCTTTTGATAATTTCTTTTTGAAGTAATATATATTTTGAAGTATCTTTGCAAAAGTTTTTAAAACCAAAAAAAGCCATTGGACTCAATAACAAATTCAATTTCTAGACCTTCTTTTTATACAGATTTCCTCGAAATCACGAAAGCAAGATTGGCTATTAGTGTTTTGTTTTCTTCCATCGCTGGATTTTTACTTGGAATACCCAATTACGAATCTTTAAATTGGTTGGTTTTAGTAAAATTAGCTGTAGGAGGTTATTGTATGGTTGGCGCCTCAAATGCTTTTAACCAAGTAATCGAAAAAGACCTTGATTCCTTGATGGATAGAACTAAAAACCGACCAGTTCCTTCAGGTCGTATGTCTTCTAACAAAGCATTAGTAATTGCCTCCCTTTTAACTTTAGTTGGATTAGTATTGTTATTTACTATAAATCCAAAATCAGCATTGTTCGGTGCAATTTCGATATTTTTATATACGAGTGTTTATACACCGCTAAAAACAGTCACTCCATTGTCGGTTTTTGTCGGTGCTTTTCCAGGAGCTATTCCTTTTATGTTAGGATGGGTAGCGGCCACTAATGATTTTGGGATTGAGGCGGGCACTTTATTCTTAATCCAATTTTTCTGGCAATTTCCGCATTTTTGGGCGATTGGATGGTTTCTATACGAAGATTATGAAAAAGCTGGATTTTTTATGTTGCCCACCGGAAAAAAAGACAAATCAACTGCGTTGCAGACAATTTTATATACCGTATGGCTGTTAATCGCTTCGTTACTCCCTGCTTTGGGATTTACGGGCCGTTTATTTATATCTCCAATTGCCACAATAGTTGTTTTTTTACTGGGTATTTGGATGTTAATTTATGCCGTTAAATTATATCAATTGAGAACATCAAAAGCAGCAAAAACCTTAATGTTGGTCAGCGTTAGTTACATAACATTATTACAATTAGTATATATAGTTGATAAATTTTTAAGATAATTATGGAAATGACAACCCAAGAACATGATGCAAGAAAGGCAAGATCATATAAATTGATTTTATTATTTGCCATGGTTAGTATGTTTATGATGTTTGCTGGATTAACTAGTGCATTTGTAGTGAGCAAATCAAGAGTAGATTGGTTAAAAGATTTTCAACTGCCTACCCCATTTTTTATTAGTACGGTCGTCATAATGTTAGGAAGTTTGACCTTTCATTTAGCTAAGAAATCAATTCAAAAAGAGGACAGAAAAGCGACTACTTTATTCCTTTGGATTACTTTGTTTATTGGTATTTTATTTTTCTTTTTACAATTTCAAGGATTTGGACAAATCGTAAAAAGCGGCTATTTTTTTACTGGAAGCCAAAGTTCAATCACGACAACATTTTTATATGTTGTAACCGTTGTTCACTTAGCTCACCTTTTTGGAGGGTTAATTTCGCTTTTAATAATAATTTATAATCATTTTAAACAAAAATACAATTCAACTCAAACCCTTGGTATTGAGCTAGGTGCGATGTATTGGCACTTTCTTGATTTATTGTGGGTTTATTTGTTTTTATTTTTATATTTCTTTAAATAAGAAAAAAACGTAAATTTGGGAACTTTTTAATGAATAACTTTTATGGGATCGACAGTTAGTACTGCAAATAGTGAAGAAAAAACTTGGGGTGGCGGAAATGAGCCAATGGGAGCAAGTTATGGCAAATTAATGATGTGGTTTTTTATCGTATCGGATGCACTAACGTTTTCTGGTTTTCTTGCCGCGTATGGTTTTTCTAGATTTAAATTTATCGAAACTTGGCCTTTAGCGGATGAAGTGTTTACTCACTTTCCTTTTTTACACGGCGTGCCTGCACCCATGTACTATGTGGCATTGATGACTTTTATTTTGATTTTTTCATCCGTAACAATGGTTTTAGCGGTTGATGCAGGACACCATTTGAATAAAGCTAAAGTGACATTTTATATGTTCTTAACCATTATTGGCGGTTTGATATTTGTTGGTTCACAAGCATGGGAATGGAAAAACTTCATTAAAGGAGAATATGGTGCAATCGAAACAAAAGGAGGAAGTATACTTCAATTTGTAAATGCAAAGGGGGAGCGAGTTAAATTAGAAGATTTTGCCGCAACACTTCATGAAGATAGAGAACAATTAACCAGAAGCCAAGGAAAATGGTTCATGGAAGAAGGTTCGTTACCAACCTATTCTGTTGCTGAAATTCAAGAAGGATTCAAATCACATCCGGATTTATTAATTCGTACAGAGAGTATTTACGAAGGTAATGAGTCAGAAAAAAAAGACAGTAAATTGCATCCAACTCTTAATAGTAAAAAACATAAATCAATTTTGACTAGAGCAGAATCAGAAGCAAGATTAGCAAGTGCAAAATATGTGGTGGAAGGGGCTAATCTAGTTAGAAATGAATACGGTAGTAAATTGTTTGCCGATTTCTTTTTCTTCATAACAGGTTTTCACGGTTTTCACGTTTTCTCAGGAGTAATTATCAATATTATCATATTTTTCAACGTATTGTTAGGGACTTATGAAAAAAGAAAAAGCTATGAAATGGTAGAAAAAGTAGGATTATACTGGCACTTTGTAGATTTAGTTTGGGTGTTTGTATTTACAGTTTTCTATCTCGTTTAATATTCAAAAGTTATTATTATGTCACACGAACACGTTTCTAATACTAAAAGAATTTGGTTTGTTTTTGGATTGCTTTCAGTGGTTACCACAGTTGAAGTTATTTTAGGAATCATCAAGCCAGAAGCTTTACATATGAACCATTTACTTGGAATGAATTTATTGAATTGGATTTTTTATATCCTAACCATATTCAAAGCATATTATATTGTTTGGGCATTTATGCACATGGAAGGCGAAAAAAGTAGCCTCAGATCTGCTGTAGTTTTCCCAGTAATATTCTTAGTAATTTACCTGCTTTTTATCCTTTTGATTGAAGCAGATTATATTTATGAGGTTTTCAAAAATTCTACCATAAAGTGGAATTTTTAACAACATATTAATTCAATGAAAAGACGGTTTGATACCGTCTTTTTTTTTATTTTTGTATTTGTAATTTCAATCTCAAATGAAAAAAAACAGCGTCCTTTTTATCTTGTTTATTTTGCCCATTGTTGCGTATCTTTTTTTTGCATCAGGAATCAATAGTTTCTCAAAATTACCCGTAATTACCAAACAAATCCCCGATTTAGGTCAGTGGAATTCTTTGGAAGGAAAACCAGTTTCTTTAAATGGCAAAATAACTGTTCTAGGGTTTTCAGGTACTGACCTGCTAAAAAATAGAGGAAATCTATTCAACTTAAATCAAAAGATATATCAACGGTACCATGAATTCAAAGAATTACAATTTGTAATAGTTTGTCCAATCGGTACCGAAAAAGAAGCACAATACATTGTAGATCAATTCGCCACTACCACCGACGTAAGCCATTGGAGTTTTGTTTTTGCCTCTCCAGATGAAATTAATGACTATTATCAAAAATTGAATCTAAAGTCACAATTAAATGAAAATTTCGGAACAACGAATGTTTATATAATTGATAAAGCAAGAAATCTAAGAGGACGAAAAGATGCTAAAGAATACAAAGAAGGTTACACAACCGCATCTCCATCTGAGTTGAGCAATGAAATGCTTGACGATTTCAAAATAATATTATACGAATATCGAGCAGCATTGAAAAAAAACAATACGTCTAGAAAAATTTAGTCCAACCATGATTAAGAATAAATCATACATAGGAATTTCTTTCATCATTCTAATTTTTGGAATCATAACACTTCCAAAGCTAATAGAGCGAATTCAAAACAATCAAGTTGTCAAAGGCAGCCGATTGGATAAAGTCTCTAACCAAGGAGAGTTGAATAAAGATTTAGTTGCGATTGGTCCTGTACCTGAGTTCGAATTAATCAATCAACAAGAGAAAAAAATTTCAAATAAAACTTACTTAGGAAAAGTATATGTTGTTGAATTTTTCTTTTCTACGTGTCCCACTATTTGCCCAAAAATGAACCAAAACATGTTGGCCATACAAAATAAGTTTTTTGGAAATCCTAATTTCGGAATAGCTTCCATCACCATTAATCCAGAATTTGACACCCCAAAAGTTCTAAAAGATCATGCCGAATTACTGGGAGTAAAATCATCAAATTGGCATTTTTTATCCGGAAATAAAGACGCTATTTTTGAATTAGCCAATAAAGGATTTAATGTCTATGTAGGCGAAAACAGTAAAGTTAGTGGTGGATTTGAACATTCTGGACTCTTCGCCCTAATCGATAAAAAAGGAACAATACGATGTCGAAAAGACAATTTCGGGAACCCGATTTTGTACTACGATGGACTAGAAGCAAAAGGGATAAGCGACCTTCAACAAGATATAGCAACATTATTAAGAGAATAATTATGGAAAACAATACCACGAATAAGTACAATAAATGGATTTTGATTTTATCAATTGCAATCCCTGTTGCAGTAGCCGTTTTATTTAAAGTAAAGCTAAAAGATTTTGGAATAAATGTAGCGCCCCTCTCTTTTTTACCCCCAATTTATGCCACAATTAACGGAATTACAGCCGTGCTTTTGGTTTCTGCCATTATTGCCATCAAAAACAGAAAACGTAAATTACATGAAAACCTGATGAAATCAGCGATTGCACTTTCAGTGGCATTTTTAGTAATGTATGTAGCCTACCACATGACTGCCGACTCCACTAAATTTGGCGGAGAAGGGATCATAAAGTACGCCTATTACTTCATCCTAATTTCTCATATTATATTGTCAGTCGCAATCATCCCTTTGGTTTTAATAACCTACGTTCGGGCTTTGTCACAACAATTCGATCAACATAAAAAAATCGCAAAAATTACCTTCCCAATTTGGCTCTATGTTGCCGTAACTGGCGTTGTCGTTTACCTGATGATTTCTCCTTATTATGTTTAAAATGGAGACAATTGACAAGAGACAAGAGGCAAGAGTAGCCAAAAAAACAAAAGGAAATGTTCAGTCATATCTTGTTTCTTCCTTCTTTATCCTTGCTTTTTCTCTATCAACAAATGCTCAATGTGCCATGTGTCGTGCCGCTATTGAAAGCGAGGGCGATACTACCAAAGCAGCAGCATTAAATGACGGAATTGTGTACCTAATGGCAATTCCTTATGTGCTCGTAGGTTTGGTGGGCTTTGCAGTCTATAAAATGTATGCCAATAAAAAGAAAGCGTAATTTTTTTTAGGAGCCAATAGTTCGGGCTTTTCTATAAATGTAGTTCCCGCTGTCCGTTAAAGTCTTGTTCCGTTCCTCCACAAGAGCTATCACTTCCATCGGGGCTAGGAAATTAATAAATGGATTTTTTAGTAGAAGTACAATCAACCCTACTTTATTCCATCTACCGCTACTTTCACATTGCCATTTACTTTTATAAATGCAATAATAGCATTGTTCGTCAATTGTATTTTTTGAAAATCAATAGCACTAATGCTTCCATTGATGAAAACACCAGACATTGGAGAATAATTCTTCAAATAATTCATCATGCTTTTTTTTCCTTCTTCCAAATTCGGTTGAATAGAATACCGACAGCTTTCCTGAATTTTTCTCAAAACCATTCCTTGAGCCAACCAATT
>JBIHZQ010000139.1:0-3648 GCA_044231345.1 Flavobacterium sp. | reverse complement strand
CAGTCAATTTTAAAAATATATTTGGAACTCCTGAACAAGCCTTTAAAATGAAAGGAGATTTTAAAACAATCGCTTCCAATTATAAAAATCTTACCGAATTACTCCCATCAATTTTAGGTAAAAAATTGCCTACTTCTATCCGTAAATTAGGCCGTTTTGAACTTCGCGGAAAGACTGAAGTTTCTGCTACTTCAATTGATGCCAATTTTTATATGAAAACAGCAATTGGCAACATTCAAACCAACCTAGAAATTTCAAATATTGATAATAGTGATCAAGCCATTTATATAGGAAATGTTATTCTTGAAAATTTTAATATTGGAGGTTTTCTGAATAAAAAAGAATTAGGTACCGTTACTTTAAATATTGATGTTGATGGAAAAGGATTTAAAGAAGAATACCTAAATACCCATTTTAAAGGTGATATTTATCGATTAAAATTTAAAGGTTACAACTATTCTAATATTTCAGTTAATGGTCATTTTGAGAAGCCAAATTTTCAAGGTAAAATAATAATTAATGATCCGAATTTATTTTTAGATTTTGAAGGAATTGCAACTATTGGTAAGCAAAATATTGATTACGATTTTAAAACAAAAGTCGATTATGCTAATTTGTCAAAATTGAAATTAGTAGCTACTGATTCAGTTTCTGTATTCAAAGGAGGGATTGACTTGCAGTTAAGCGGGACAACATTAGACAACCTTAAAGGGTCGGTCTCCATCGCAGCAGCTTCTTACCAAAATTATAGAGACACTTATTATTTTGACGACTTAGAGTTGAAATCAAGTTTTGACGAACAAAACATCCGAACAATTTCCATCCTTTCTCCAGATATTATTGAAGGCAAGATTATCGGGAAGTTTAAAGTTGGTGATTTCAGAAAAATGATAGAAAATTCTCTTGGCAGTTTGTATGCAAACTATCAACCTACACCGGTTAATAACAATCAATTTTTAAAATTCGATTTCACAGTTTTTAGCAAAATAATTGAAGTTTTTTATCCTGGCATTACTATTGGCTCGAATACCACAGTAAATGGAAGCATTAACGCTACGGACAACGAATTTAAATTCAACCTTACTTCACCAACAATTGTAGCAAATGAAAACTATTTTGACAACATCAATATAAAAATTGACAATAAAAATCCTTTATACAATACTTTTGTTTCCATTGATAGTATTAAATCTAAATACTATAAAGTTTCCGATTTTAGTGTAATTAATGTCACTGCAAAAGATACTTTGTTTATTCGTTCAGAATTTAAAGGCGGAACTAAAGCAACTGATAATTATACGTTTAACATTTTTCACACCATAAATAAAGACAATAAGAATGTAGTTGGGATTCAAAAATCGGAATTGTTTTATAAAAATAATCTTTGGTTCATTAATGAAAAGGAAGATGATGATGAAAACAGAGTTGTTTTTGATAAATTGCTTCAAGATTTTACTATTGAAAACATTAAACTTACTCATAAAAATCAGTTGATTCGATTGGATGGATTTATTAATGGAAAATCAGAAAAAGAATTAAAACTTAATTTTTCCAATATTGACTTAGATAAACTTACACCTGATATAGAACAATTTAAATTTAGTGGTGTTTTAGATGGCGAAGTGACTATTTTACAAGAAGCTAACAGGTATCAGCCATCAGCTTCTATTGATGTGGATCAACTTACCATCAATTCAGTTGAGTTAGGAAAATTAGCTATTGATATTAAAGGAGATGAAAATTTTAAAAAATTTAATATTAACTCCGACTTAATTAACAATGGTGGGACTTCATTTTCTGCAAATGGTTTTTTTAACACCGAGTTAGAAAAAACAAACATCGACCTTGATTTGCAATTTGAAAACTTTAATTTGGGATTACTCAGCTCTTTGGGAGGCGATGTAATTACTAATGTAAAAGGTTTTGCCACTGGAAGCACTAGAATAGAAGGAGATGTCAACGAACCCGAGGTCAACGGTCGTATTTTCTTAGACAAATCAGCATTAACAATTCCTTACATGAATGTTACCTATGAATTAGAAAATAAATCGGTGGTTGATGTTACAGAAACTTCTTTTATTGTCCGCAACGCATTGCTGTCCGATGCAAAATACAAAACAAATGGGGTTTTAGAAGGAAAGGTTACTCATAATAAATTTTCTGATTGGAATTTAGATTTAAATCTCAGTTCTAAACGACTTTTGGCCCTAGACACTAAAGACAGTGAAGATGCTGCATATTTTGGCACCGCATTTATCGATGGGAATGCATCCATTACTGGCCCTACGAATGGACTTTTCATAAAAGTAAATGCAAAATCCGAGACGGGAACTACCATAAAAATCCCGATTAATGATGCTGAAGCTGCTTCTTCTAATTCTTTTTTACGCTTTTTAACTGCAAAAGAAAAATTTAATAGTGGGAAAAGTACCATTTCGAAAACTCGTGATTATAATGGTTTAGAATTAGAATTTGATTTAGACATTAATCAAAATGCGGAAATTGAAGTAATATTGAATAGAAATTCTGGTCATGGGATGAAAGGAAGGGGAAGAGGAGGCTTACTTTTAGAAATCAATACATTAGGAAAATTCAACATGACCGGTGATTTCCAAGTGTATGAAGGAAGTTATAATTTCAAATATGGAGGATTGATCAATAAAAAATTCGAAGTTAAAAAACTAGGATCTATTGTATGGGAAGGGGATCCTATGAAAGCAATTCTAAATTTAGAAGCCGTATATAAAACAGCAGCAAATCCTGCGGTTTTACTTGAAAACCCTTCAATAAATAAAAAAGTTCCCGTTGAAGTGGTTATTGGAATAACAGGGAATTTGAGTAATCCAGAGCCTGATTTTAAAATTGATTTTCCAACCATTAGTTCCGTATTAAAATCGGAGATCCAATATAAGTTAGACGATAAAGACACCCGTCAAACTCAAGCACTTTTTCTATTATCTTCTGGAGGTTTTCTAAGTTCGGAAGGGGTTAGTCAATCCGATTTGACGGTAAATCTTTTTGAACGAGCCAGCGGATTATTTGATGATATTTTTCAAGATGAAGAGGGGAAATTTAATTTAGGTATTGACATTGTTTCTGCCGATAAACGACCAGGACTTGAAACTGATGGGCGTTTTGGAGTAACAGTTACTACCAAAGTTAATGATAGAATTACTATTAATGGAAAATTAGGAGTGCCAATAGGTGGCGTTAATGAATCGGCAATAGTAGGGAATGTTGAAGTGCTTTATCGAGTGAATGAAGACGGCACTTTTAATCTGCGAATGTTCAACAAAGAAAATGATATTAATTATTTTGTAGGGCAAGGAATAGGATATACTCAGGGAGTCGGTCTTAATTATGAAGTTGATTTTGATACTTTTACAGAATTAGTAAACCGCATTTTTAAAAAGAAAAAAATTGAGCGAGTAAAAAACAATGAGGAACTTGAAGATTCTACTCCTCAGCCCGATTTTATTCAATTAAAGTCAAAAGAAAAGAAAAAAACAATAAAACAAGCTAATGAAGCAATATTAATTGAGGAAGATTAACTAGTTGTATCTTATTCGTTTTTCTTAATAATGCAATAAAAAATATAATTATTTAAACAAAATACAGTTTTTAATAAAAATTATTAGAATTCTACTA
>JBIHZQ010000061.1:0-11921 GCA_044231345.1 Flavobacterium sp. | reverse complement strand
TCGTAGTTTTCTGCCAAACTTCCAAAGGTCATTATGGACGCTAAGAGTACCGAAAGCGGCAGTACTAAAGGAATAATTCTTGGCATAGAGAACAGCAAGAACTTTATTACTAATATAAAATCGAGGTCTTTACCCGCTAATTCAGAGATAAATAACCAAACCGTTTGCAAAATGAAAATGAAAAATAAAATAATAAATACCGTTAAAAAGGTAGCTATGAAAGTTTTTAGCAAGTATTTGTCAAGAATTTTCACCTAAATTAATCGAGTTTATTTATATAATAATTGGGATATTTACTTTCCACAAAAGTAAATTGATTTTTAGATAATGGCTGATTGGTTTTAAAAGAATTAACAGTTAAGGTTGTTTTTGTTCCGTTTTTACCAATTTCAATTAGGTTATAAATGTTTTTAGTTTGAATATCAATTCCTAAAAAAATTTCTTTGCGTTGGTCTTTAGCATTAATAGGAACCAACTTGATGTACTGAATTTTTCTTCCCTTGTTGTTTTGAAGTATGTCCCAAGTAAATTTATAACCCGTATTAAAGAAGGTCAACATTTTAGATGGTGTAATCATTGAATCGTCCTTATCATTAACTTTTGATATGGTAATCTCTTCGTCTTCAGGATTAATGGTATAGGATTTTTTTCCGTCAAACATTTTAGTAACCCCCATTAAGTTCAACACATACATATTGCCTTTCATGGTCACATTGCCTTTGCTTTCCTGGTTGATTTTCTCTTTAGAATTGTTTAAAGCATATTTAAAATCAATTACAATATTTTGATAGCTTTTGATTTTAGCAGTCACTTCGTTCAATAAGTCCTTAGATTTTTTGTCTTGGGCAACACTAGAAAAACTACTTAAAGTAAGTAAAAGTAAAAAGCATAGGGCTAAAAAGGAACGCATTTTCGTTTTCATTTTATTAATCCGTTTGTTCATTATTAAAAAATTGATCCAGCGCTGACAAATCGGTGATGGTTACATTACGTGCTTTACTGCCTTCAAAAGGACCAACGATTCCTGCGGCTTCCAACTGGTCTATTAGTCGTCCAGCTCGGTTGTATCCTAATTTGAGTTTTCTTTGCAACAACGAAGCAGAGCCTTGTTGGGCAGTCACAATAATTTCAGCAGCCTCTCTAAACAAACTGTCGCGCTCTGAGATATCCATATCAAGAGTAGTGCCACTTTCTTCTCCTACATATTCTGGCAATAAATAAGCATCAGGATACGCTTTTTGCGAACCAATAAAATCAGTTATTTTCTCCACTTCTGGCGTATCAATAAAAGCGCATTGTACCCTAACTATATCATTTCCATTAGTATAAAGCATGTCTCCTCTACCAATTAATTGATCGGCACCTTGCGTATCTAAAATCGTTCTTGAATCTATTTTTGAAGTCACTCGAAAGGCAATTCTTGCAGGAAAATTGGCTTTAATTATTCCCGTAATTACATTCACCGATGGCCGTTGGGTGGCAATGATTAAATGAATTCCAATAGCCCGAGCCAATTGTGCCAAACGAGCAATTGGAGTTTCCACCTCTTTACCGGCTGTCATAATCAAATCGGCGAATTCATCGACTACCAATACAATATAAGGCAAGAAACGATGCCCATTTTCAGGATTCAACTTTCTCGATTTGAACTTATCGTTGTACTCTTTAATATTACGAACCATCGCGTCTTTCAATAATGAATAGCGATTATCCATTTCTACGCAAAGCGAATTTAAAGTATTGATTACTTTGGTATTGTCTGTAATAATGGCATCCCCAGAGTCAGGTAATTTAGCCAAATAATGCCTCTCGATTTTGTTAAAAAGCGTAAGTTCAACTTTCTTTGGATCAACCAAAACAAATTTTACCTCTGCGGGATGTTTCTTGTACAATAAAGAGGTCAATACGGCATTCAAACCAACAGATTTTCCTTGACCCGTAGCTCCAGCCATCAACAGGTGAGGCATTTTAGCCAAGTCAACAACAAACGTTTCATTCGAAATGGTTTTTCCTAACGCAATAGGTAATTCCATTTCAGCTTCTTGAAATTTAGCCGACCCAATTACGCTTTTCATAGAAACCATAGTTGGATTCTTATTAGGAACCTCGATTCCAATAGTTCCTTTACCTGGAATTGGTGCGATGATACGAATTCCTAATGCAGATAATGATAAGGCAATGTCGTCTTCTAAACTTTTAATTTTAGAAATTCGAATTCCCGCTTCGGGTACAATTTCATACAGAGTCACCGACGGACCAACGGTGGCTTTAATTTGGGAAATTTCAATTTTATAATTGCGAAGTGTTTCTAAGATTCGATTTTTATTTTCTTCTAACTCCTCTTGATTGATGGTAATTCCGCCACTAGAATACTCTTTTAATAAATCTAGGGTGGGGAATTTATAATTGGACAGTTCCAATGTAGGGTCAAATAACCCAAAATCTGCAACCAATCGGGAGGCTAAATTTTCTTCTACCAACTCTTCCTCTGGCGCCGTCTCAATTACAAAGGATTCCGATTGAACTTGAACTAACTCCGGTTCTTTTAGCACTTCTTCCTCGCTAACAAAAGTCTTGTTAAGGGGAGTTCTGCTGATTTCAGACGGATTATTTATGGTAGGTTTCAATTCCTCACGGTTGATTTCAAATTGAGAAAACGTTTTGGAAGTTGGGGTTTCAATAGGCGCTTCAAATTCGTCAGTGATTACGTATTCTTCTAAGTTGTAATCTGTAGTGGCGGAATTCGTTCCTGAAGGAGTAAGTTCGGTATCAATTTCTTTTTTAGTTCGCTCAAAAAATGCAGCAATGGTCTCCGGAGATAGCTTGATTTTATAGATGATGTAGATGATTACACAAAAAATCAAAACTAAAGTAGTTCCTACTTGCCCAATAAAATCCTGTGCAAATAAGTTCATTTCATATCCTACAGTACCGCCTAATTCTGGCAGTCTATTGGCAAAAAAACCAAAGGCTAACGAAATAATAATTAGGGCAAACAAATCCCAAAACCAAAGATTTTTTAATTTCCGTAACGGAATATCCAAGATTAAATAAGCTCCTGTTAAAAAGAATAACTTGACAAATAAAAAGGAAGCTACCCCAAATCCTTTATAAATAAATAGATGGGCTAAGTAAGCTCCGAATTTTCCAAGCCAATTTTGGGCTACTTCCAACCGATTAGAAATTCCAGAAAGCGTACTCTGGTCTTCATTTCCATAGATAAAAAAAGAAATAAATGCCAACAAAAGCGCAATAGAAAATAACACCAACAAACTACCTGTTACAACTTTATGTTGCTTTTTTAATTGCCAAGGCTTTTTCTCTTCCGATGAATCAGAAGCAGTATCTTTTATTTTTTTTGCCATTTTTTATACTAATTATGTATTAAATTACCCTAAAATTCTCGGCACATAAATCATCAATCCAACTGCAATAGCAGCCATAGCCGCAAAAAATACCGCACCAGCAGCGATGTCTTTAACAAAACCAATTTTTTCATGATAATTAGGATGAATGAAATCCGCGATTTTTTCCACCGCAGTATTCAAACTTTCTATTCCTAATACTAATCCTATTGCTAGTGTTTGAAACATCCACTCGTATCGAGTAATTTCAAAATAAAATCCTGCCAATAGCAAAGCGATTCCTAATGAAAACTGCACCATTACACTATGTTCTGTAGTAATCAATTTGAACGCACCCCGAAAGGCATAGGAAATACTTTTCAATCTTCCTGTAAAAAAACTAGTGTCTTTTTGAAATTCCATTCTCTTATATTATAGTACAGCTAATGCAGCTTCGTAATTAGGCTCGTCTGCAATTTCGCCCACTTGTTCTGTATGACTAATCATTCCGTTTTCATCAATCACGACTATTACTCTTGAATGCAAACCCGCTAAAACACTATCTGTTATTTCCAAACCATATGTTTTTCCGAAAGCTCCTGTATTAAAATCTGAGAGTGATACTACATTTTCTATTCCTTCAGCGCCACAAAAACGTTTTTGAGCAAAAGGTAAATCTCTAGAAATACAAAGTACTTTAGTCGAATTCAAGGCACTCGCTTTTTCGTTAAACTTACGAACAGAAGTGGCACAAGTACCCGTATCAATACTTGGAAAAATATTTAGTACTAATTTACTGCCCGCAAAATCCGCTAAAGTAACCTCAGATAAATCGGTTTTTAGTAATTTAAAATCAGGTGCTTTGGTGCCTACTTTTGGTAATTCACCAAAAGTGTGTATTGGATTTCCTCCTAAGGTAACTGTTGCCATTTGAATGTGTTTTTTTTGAGCCTCAAAAGTAATGAAATATATTGGGAATAAAAAAAATCACTTGTCCTGCACCACTACTAAAATTTAATTAAGAAAAAATGGCGTTTTATTTGTTTAAAACCAAAAGAAATAGTTGGAATTCGTTGCAATATTGTGTAATTTAATTCCCTTAATTTCCCGCCAAAAGTAGGATAATCAAGTATTAGAATGTTTAAGAGTAACGATAGTTATTATCTATTAAAAATAAAATTTTAATAAGATAAATTAAGGTATTTTTGTAAAACAACAAATAAATCAATCGCAATTATGGAAAATAACACAAATCCGAGTACCACATCGTACAATGTAAACAGTGAAAGTAAATGTCCTTTTTCTGGTGGATCTGCTCCAAAAAGAAGTGCTGGTGCGGGCTATTCCAATCGAGAATGGTGGCCAAATCAATTAAAATTAAACATACTTCGTCAGCATTCTTCGCTTTCTAACCCTATGGATGCCTCTTTTGATTATGCAAAAGAATTCCAATCATTAGATTTTGCTTCCTTAAAAAAAGACATTAACGAGGTGATGACTACTTCTCAAGATTGGTGGCCTGCTGATTATGGTCATTATGGACCGTTTTTTATTCGGATGGCTTGGCACAGTGCAGGAACCTATCGAATTGCAGATGGTCGCGGTGGAGCTGGTGCGGGAACACAGCGTTTTGCACCTTTGAATAGCTGGCCAGATAACGCTAATTTGGACAAAGCTCGTTTGTTGTTATGGCCAATAAAACAAAAGTACGGTAAGAAAATTTCATGGGCAGATTTAATGATTCTGGCTGGAAATTGTGCCTTAGAATCTGCTGGATTCAAAACGTTTGGTTTTGGAGGAGGTCGTGAAGACGTGTGGGAACCGCAAGAAGATATTTATTGGGGACCTGAAAGCGAATGGTTAGGTGACAAACGATATGCTGGAAATCGCGATTTAGAAAACCCACTCGCAGCAGTACAAATGGGTTTAATATATGTCAACCCAGAAGGACCAAATGGACATCCTGACCCAATTTTAGCTGCTCACGATATCAGAGAAACGTTTGCTAGAATGGCAATGAATGATGAAGAAACGGTAGCATTAATTGCCGGTGGACATACGCTAGGAAAAACTCACGGAGCAGCAGATCCAAATCAATATGTAGGTCCAGAACCAGCCGCAGCTCCTATAGAAGAGCAAAGCCAAGGATGGAAAAATTCTTATGGAACAGGAAATGCAGGAGATACAATCACCAGCGGACTTGAAGGTGCTTGGACAACAACTCCAACCAAATGGAGTAATAATTATTTTGAAAATTTATTCGGGTACGAATGGGAATTAACCAAAAGCCCAGCAGGAGCCCATCAATGGAAACCAAAAAATGGAGCTGGTGTAGGACTTGTGCCTGACGCACACGATCCAACTTTAAGTCATGCGCCATTCATGTTGACCACCGACCTTTCGCTTCGTTTTGACCCAGAATACGAGAAAATCTCAAGACGATTTTTGGCCAATCCAGCCGAATTCGATGATGCATTTGCTAGAGCTTGGTTCAAATTAACCCACCGAGATATGGGACCAAAATCTCGCTATTTAGGACCAGAAGTACCTACGGAAGAATTAATTTGGCAAGACCCAATTCCTGCAACTTCTTTCTCAGTTATTTCAAATGATGACGTGACTGCGCTAAAAAGTGCAATACAAAATTCTGGGTTATCAATTACAGAATTAGTATCAACCGCTTGGGCGTCTGCTTCAACATTTAGAGGGTCTGATAAAAGAGGGGGAGCTAATGGAGCTCGCGTTCGATTGGCACCACAAAAAGATTGGAAAGTAAACAATCCGGCTCAATTGAAAAAAGTTTTAGAAACCCTAGAAAGCATTCAAAATGAATTTAATCGCACACAAACCTCAGGGAAAAATGTTTCTATTGCCGACTTAATTGTGCTAGGCGGAGGCGTAGGAATCGAACTTGCAGCAAAAAAAGCGGGACAATCGATAGAAGTTCCTTTTACTCCTGGAAGAACTGATGCTTCTCAAGAACAAACCGATGTTGAGTCGTTTGCAGTACTTGAACCAGAAGCCGATGGATTCCGTAATTATGCCAAAACAAAATACACGGTTTCTGCAGAAGAAATGCTTATTGATAAAGCACAATTATTGACGCTTACCGCTCCAGAAATGACGGCACTTATTGGTGGTTTTAGAGTATTAAACATCAATCACGACCAATCAAATAATGGAGTATTTACCAAAAATGTAGGGGCATTAACTAATGACTTTTTCGTAAATTTATTAGACCAAACTACCGCTTGGAAAGCCATTTCAGATACTGATGACGCTTTTGTTGGAACGGATCGTGCCACTGGTGCAATCAAATGGACAGGAACTCGTGTGGACCTTATTTTTGGATCCAATTCAGAACTAAGAGCTCTTGCTGAAGTTTATGGATGTACTGATTCTAAAGAATTTTTTGTGAAAGATTTCGTGGCAGCATGGACCAAAGTGATGAATTTAGATCGATTTGAATTGTAACGAATACTATTTCATACTGAACTATAAAAAGGTAAGCTTTAATCGGCTTACCTTTTTTTTTTAAATAATTTTAATAGCTAATTTCTACTTTTTTTCAACCAATTACCTATATTTGTTTTTGACCTACAAAAGTTCAATAATTATTTAGACATACCCAAATCCAAATCCAAAAACAATGAGTTTATTTCGAAAAAAAACGGTGGAAGACATCTTAAAACAAGTCGCCAAAAATGAAGCTGACGGACATAATTCTTTAGGCAAACATTTAACGGCTAGAGATTTAACTGCATTTGGAATTGCGGCAATTATTGGAGCTGGTATTTTTAGCACCATCGGAAAAGCTAGTTTTGACGGTGGGCCTGCAGTCGTTTTTTTATTTTTATTTACCGCTATTGCTTGTAGTTTTGCTGCGTTTGCGTATGCTGAATTTGCTTCAATGGTACCCGTTTCAGGAAGTGCCTACACCTATTCCTATGTCGCTTTTGGAGAATTAATTGCGTGGATAATTGGTTGGGCATTAATCATGGAATATGCCATTGGTAACATTACCGTTGCGATTTCATGGAGTGATTATTTTACAGGTTTATTAGAAAGTGGTGGAATTCATTTGCCCCAGTGGGTTCAAATGGATTACTTAAGTGCTTCCAATGGATATAAAGAGGCCGTAGCTTTTCTTCAAAACGGGAAAACATTTGACAATTTAAGTTCGGGACTTCAAAATGCACATGCCGCTTGGACGACCGCCCCTACTATTGGATCGTTTCATTTTGTAGCCGATTTACCTGCATTATTCATTATTGTTTTCATTACTGCTTTGGTTTATCGCGGAATGAAAGAATCAAAAAATGCGAGTAATTTAATGGTTGTAATAAAATTATGCATCATCCTTTTAGTGATTGCGGTTGGAGTATTTTATGTCGATACGGCAAATTGGATCCCTTTTGCACCCAATGGCGTGAGTGGTATTTTAAAAGGTGTTTCTGCGGTTTTCTTTGCCTATATTGGGTTTGATGCAATTTCAACCACGGCTGAAGAATGCAAAAACCCGCAACGCGATTTACCGAGAGGAATGATGTGGGCAATTATAATTTGCACCGTTTTGTATGTCGTAATTGCATTGGTGCTAACAGGAATGGTAAATTATAGTGAATTAAATGTTGGCGATCCACTGGCATTTGTGTTTCAACAATTAAACCTAAAATGGCTCTCTGGAATTATTGCAGTTAGCGCCGTGGTAGCAATGGCTAGTGTATTATTAGTATTCCAAATGGGACAACCGCGTATTTGGATGAGCATGAGTCGAGACGGACTCTTACCAGAAAAATTTTCTAAAGTGCATCCAAAATACAAAACTCCCTCATTTGCTACCATTGTAACGGGATTTGTAGTTGCCATTCCAGCGCTGTTCATGAATTTAACTATGGTTACGGATTTATGTAGCATCGGTACCTTATTTGCGTTTGTTTTAGTATGTGCCGGAGTATTGGTATTACAAAACAATCCAACAATTCCTCGTGGGAAGTTCAGAGCGCCTTATGTCAATTCGAAATTCATACTTCCAGTCTTGATAATAATTGGGTTGCTTTATGCTTTTATATACAATCAAAAAAATACCGTTGATTTTATTACCAATGAAAAACAAATTTATGATCCAGAAACTATTGTAACCTCATTAAGCAAAGAACAATCCGAAATAGTATCTCTTTTCTTAACTGAAACTTATGAAACTAAAGCTGTTAATTCAACGGACTTAGAAGCACTATTGAGCAGTTTTACTACCGATGATGCCAACTATAAATCAGTGGTGGACGCATTGCCTATCGATGCTAGTTTAAAATATGAAAGTGGGTTTAATTTGTTTAAGCACAAAATTCCGATGTGGATATTTCTAATCGTACTTCTGGGTTTATCACTTTGGTCGTTTAAAGAAAATCTATCGTTAATTCCACTATTAGGATTAATTTCCTGTTTGTACATGATGGCAGAATTAAGCGTTTGGAATTGGATTTACTTTACCATATGGTTACTTCTAGGTTTGCTAATTTACTTTGGCTACAGCCGGAAAAACAGCAAGTTAAATCAAAAATTAGCGGAATAAACAATGGAAATTATTGGATATTTAGCTTCGGTTTTTATTGGCATAAGCCTTGGATTAATAGGCGGTGGCGGTTCTATTCTTGCCCTACCTATATTGGTTTATCTCTTTAAGGTAAATCCTGAACAAGCTACTACTTATTCGCTCTTTATTGTGGGATTAACATCAATACTAGGTGCTTTTTCCCACTATCGATTGGGTAATTTGAAAATCAAGTTTGCATTGCTGTTTGGAATTCCTTCGGTGATTTCATTGTTGATTATGCGTGAAATTTTTATGCCTATTATGCCTGAAAATTTGTTCACTATTGGCCATCTTGAGGTTACCAAAAACTTATTAATACTGGTTATTTTTGCCTTCTTAATGATTGCGGCATCGTTCTCAATGATTCGGAATTCTAACAATAGCAACCCCTCCCGTCAGCCCAATACTGTTATGTTACTATTAATAGGTAGTTTAGTAGGTTTCCTTATTGGTTTTCTGGGAGCCGGTGGTGGTTTTTTAATTATTCCTGCATTGCTCTATTTTGCTAATTTACCAATAAAACAAGCAGTGGGAACTTCTCTATTTATCATATTCATCAATTCACTCATTGGATTTAGCACCGACTTAATGGGCGGAGTGACCTTAAATGTCTCGTTACTGTTGGGTATTTCGCTTATGGCAATTCTGGGACTATTTATTGGTACCTACCTATCAAAAAAAATAGATGGGAGTCAATTAAAACCAATTTTCGGTTGGTTTATTTTGCTGATGGGAATCTATATTATTACAAAAGAACTACTATTATCCTAGCCTATTTTTTCCTCGCTTGCAGAATTTCGATATTCCGTTCAACTTACCGATATTATAGTGGTAAATAAAAAAAAATACTTAATTTAACCCTAATGTAACTTTTATCACTTTAAACCATAAAATTAAAAATTAAATTTGCAGAATTAAATAATACCATGACTATGAAAATCGAACAAATTTACACGGGATGTTTAGCACAAGGAGCCTATTATATTACCTCAAATGGCGAAGCGGCTATTGTAGATCCTCTTCGTGAAATCCAACCCTATTTAGACCGACTAGAAAGAGATCAAGTTCAATTAAAATATATTTTTGAAACCCACTTCCATGCTGATTTTGTATCGGGACACGTAGATTTAAGCAAGAAAACTAGTGCACCAATTATCTATGGCCCTAATGCCGCTTGTGAATTTGAATGCATTACTGCGACTGATGGACAACTATTTGAATTGGGTAATGTAAAAATAAAAGTACTTCACACTCCTGGACATACAATGGAAAGCAGTTGCTTTTTAGTGCTTGATGAACATGGAAAAGAAACGGCACTTTTTTCGGGTGATACTCTATTTATTGGTGATGTTGGAAGACCTGATTTAGCTCAAAAATCTGCTGTAATGACCCAAGATCAATTGGCGGGACTTTTATTTCATTCGATAAGAAATAAGATAATGACCCTTCCAGATGAGGTAACCGTCTATCCAGCTCATGGGGCAGGAAGTGCGTGTGGAAAGAACATGAGTAAAGAAACTGTTTCTACAATTGGTGCACAAAAAGTTGAAAATTATGCGCTTCGAGCTACAATGACCGAGCAAGAATTTATCCAGGAAGTTACCGACGGACTATTGCCTCCTCCGGCATATTTTGGGATGAATGTAGCCATGAATAAAAAAGGCTATGAAAGCTTTGAAACGGTATTGAATAATGGAATGAGAGAAATTAGTGTTGCAGAATTAGAGGTAGTTGCAGAAGAAATAGAGGCGCTATTATTAGACACTAGGAACAATGCTGATTTTGCAAAAGGCTTTATTCCTCAATCAATAAACATAGGAATATCAGGTGATTTTGCCCCTTGGGTGGGTACACTTATTGCCAATGTAAACCAACCTATAGTCCTAATTACTGATGAAGGAAAAGAAGAAGAATCGGTAACGCGGTTGAGCCGAGTTGGATTTGATCAAATTGTAGGTCATTTAAAAGGAGGATTTAACGCATGGAAAAATGCGGGAAAAGAAATAGATACCGTGAATAGAATTTCTTCCGAGCAATTTGCGAAAGAAGTTAAAATTGGTGAAAGCAAAATTATCGATATCCGAAAAGAAAGTGAATACAGTGCTGAACATATTGAAGAAGCATACAGCAAACCATTGGCCTATATTAATGATTGGATAAAAGACATTAATCCAGAGGAACATTTCTATCTGCATTGCGCCGGTGGCTATCGAAGTATGATTGCCGCTTCAATTCTAGAAGCACGAGGTTACAGAAATTTTAGTGAAATTGAAGGCGGTTTTGCAGCAATTTCAAAAACTGAAGTTCCTAAAACTAATTTTGTTTGCCAAAGTAAAGTATTAAAATAACTTAAAACATATCCGAATCATGTTCGACTTTCTAAAAAATATGTTCTCAGGTGCCGATCAATCTGAAATAAAAAATGCAATAAACGAAGGTGCTTTTCTGGTAGATGTCAGAAATCGCGATGAGTTTGTTAGTGGCCATGCTAAAAATACTGTAAATATTCCTTTGGGAGAAATTCAAAAAAAATTAGATGAATTTAAGAATAAAAAACTAATCGTAGTATTTTGCAGAAGTGGCAATCGCAGTGCACAAGCTAAGTCTATTTTAGAACAAAATGGAATTAAAAACGTACTGAATGGTGGGACATGGAACGCCATTAAATCCCTACAAGATGAAGCCTAAAAAAACAGAAGAATCGTGTTGTGTGGTTTCTTGCGAAAGACCGTTAGACCAAGAATATTGGGAGGCACAATACCTAAATAAAAGTACGGGTTGGGATTTAGGAACGGTTTCTCCTGCGATAAAATCATACCTGGATCATCTAGAATATAAAGAATGCAGTATCCTAATTCCAGGGTGCGGTACTACTTATGAAGCTGAGTATCTATTAGAAAAAGGATTCACTAATATTACGGTTATTGATATTGCACCCACATTAGTTACATCGATTCAGGAGAAGTTTAAAACCAAACCGACTG
>JBIHZQ010000138.1:0-3684 GCA_044231345.1 Flavobacterium sp. | reverse complement strand
AAACCTAGGATCACTATGGTTAAGAAAAGTATTTTACTTCTGCTGAAAAAATTGGATTTAAATCTGGTAGTACTGTACATAATGAGCTATTTTTATTACTATTTCAAAAAAATACCGCAACAAATAATGCTGCAGTAGTAAAAATACTACTGCGCAAAAGTCGGTTGGACTTCTATTTTTCTATTTGAAGGAAAACGCATGGGCGATGCGTTGGGTTAATTCTAATTTTGACACTATAAAATATTACGGCAACTATTTTATTTTACCATGACTTATAGTATATTTGTGTTTTATTAGTTACTAATAAAAACAGCTTGCAAAATTAAACGCCCAATTTTTAATTTTGCTTCTTTGCTCACTACGATATGTCTTATTTTTTAAAATTTTGGACAAATTTTTTGTTTATTTATCAATAAATTATACGTTTTCTGTGCGCAATAACTTAACCGAATTACTATTTATTATTATTTAATATGTTGCTATTTATTGCGCTTTTGATGCTGCTGCTTTCGGTTATTCTTGTTGTTTATAACTGGAAAATCAATAGAAACATTCTATTTTTAGCCCTATTTTTAATCACTATTGCCTGGTATGGACTTGCCCATTATTTTACAGTTTATAGCAATTCCGTTTTTTGGATTGCAGTATTTTACAATCATTTTACGCCTTTAATGGTTCTTACTGGTCCCGCCTTGTTTTTTTATATTCGCGGCACACTAAAAGACCAGACAGGACTAAAACCTAAAGACCTTATTCACTTTGCCCCTGCGCTACTCACCCTTATCGGGGTGCTTCCCTATTATTTAATTCCCTTTAGTGAGAAAAAAATAATAGCTGCGCAAATTAGCGCCAACCTGGACGTGATTAAAACCTTGGACCTCAATTTGTTTTTTACAATGACCCAAAACTTTTTGCTACGCATCGTTTTGTTTTTTACTTATCTCGGTTACTCCATATATTTACTTTGGAAATTTTCGCCCTATAAAACTTCGAAGAATCAACCTCCATTAAAACAATCAATAATTTCCTATCGCTTTTTGGTAGCGCTTTGTGGCGTAAGCTTGTTTTTACTGGTTAATTTCTTCATTCTTACCCTTGATTTTTTTAAAACAGATTCCGATACGCTCCTAACAAAGTCAGTACTCGCTAACATCAACAGTGGGGTTGCATTTGTGTTTATTGCGCTGAGCATTCTGTTATTTCCTGAAGTATTGTATGGAATGCCCGTTTACAAAAAGAGAAAAAACAAAAAAAGAAATTTCATAGCTACTGAATCTAAACCCGCTACTATCACCGTTCCAAAATTTAAAGCCGTGACGGTACCCGAGGAGGACCCGTTCTTTGAATTAGCAGAAAGAATAAAAACCTATTTGGAAGTGGAAAAACCCTACCTCTCCCCAAAATTCGCCATGGGTGACATCGCAGTAGCATTACAAGTATATCAAAATCATGTTGGGTATTGTTTTAACTCCATTATGAAAGTGAAGTTTATTAAACTTAAAAATCAACTTCGAGTGGCTCACGCCAAAAAATTATTAGTCGATCCAGCCTACACTAATTTAACCATAGACGCCATTGCCGAAAAATCGGGGTTTACCTCTCGCTCCAATTTTTACACCATTTTTAAATCCGAAATGGGATATACTCCAAGTGATTTTCTTAAAATGAACTCTTTATCATTTCCAGAAGAACAAAAAAATTAATCCAATTTCTCTATCCCTTATTTTGTTAAAAAAGTCAATTATTAATACTTTTTAGTTTTTTTATTAAAATAATATCGGTTTTTAATTGTAATTGTCGGTTTTTAGGTACTCCGTACTATTAATTAGTTGTACACTTGTTAAACAAATTAGGAAACGTAAAAAAAATACTTGCAATTATCTGTATTATTTTTATGATTTAATAGGTTATAAATTTATAGCCAACTATTTAAATCGTTCTTTTTATTGATTGACAAAAGGTATTAATATACTATAACACTAAATTCCAAATAAAACTAATTACTAATATAATACCTGCTTCAAACCATGAAACCTACCATTTTAGTTGTTGAAGACGAATTGCTCATCGCCATGGACATCAAAGGAATTTTAGAACACGAAGGCTACAACGTTATTATAAATCTAACAACAGTCAACGATGCTATTTTGGCCATTGAAACCTATCAACCCGTTCTCGTACTTTTAGACATTAATTTAAAGCAAGATGATGACGACGGCATTAGTTTGGGACATTATCTATTAAGCAAGGACACCATTCCTTATATTTATATTACTTCCTTTTCAGACAATGTAACCTTAGACCGAGTAAAAGACACTCGGCCTCATGGAATGATAGTAAAACCATTCAAAACCATAGATGTTAGAACAGCGGTATCCATTGTGCTTAATAATTATAAACATAAAAAAATAGATATCCTCCGGCAAGAAGAAAAAATAGACGATGCTGTTCCTTTTATTATAAAGGGTGTTGTTGCTTACATTAACGATCACATAGATAAAAGAATCGACATAGATCAATTAGCCCAAACAACCAAATGGACGTATATGCATTTCATACGAATGTTTACAAAATTCATGGGGGTTACTCCTTACCAATACATATTAAAGAAAAAAATCGCCAAATCTATTGTACTAATTACCGAAACTGATATACCCCTCTCTAACATTGCCGCTGATTTAAGTTTTAGTAATTATACTAATTTTTGTACTGTTTTTAAAAGAGAAACGGGGAAAAGTCCCGATAATTTTAGAAAATTTCATTCCATAAAAAAATATTTGGAGCCTTAAACCCGCCTGAATTCAGGAAAAACAACAATTGCGCATCCTTTTTTATTTAAAAATTGAAAATAATATCGCTTTTTAATTGTTGACATCGCTTTTTGGGGGTCTTGAGTCAAAAGAGTAGTCTAGTTTTGCACCCGATAACATTGTTCCTTATATGCGAACCTTAAAATTAATTATTTATGAAGAAAAAAAAGTACCTCGGAACAAGTTTATGCCTTATGGCGACACTGTTCTCGTTTCCACTGTGGGCAGAAGGACTTCCTGAAGGGGAGTATTTAGACGAACCGCCACCGACTGCACCCATTGACGGACCGCTAATTTGGTTGTCCCTAATTAGTATTGTTTTTGTAGCCTATTTTTTCTACAAAAAACACCAATCTGTTTTGAATGCTTCCAAGTAATTCAATACCTATGGCTATATGCCAATCCACAAGTGCCAGAAAGTCTGGTATAATAACACAAAAATAAAAACCCTTGAAAACAATTACACACGCTTCAAAACAAAAAAATCGTGGATTTTTCTGGTTGTTTTTTTCGTTCGCCGTAGTTTCTTTCTCTTCCAGCTTTGCCCAAGTTCAAAATAATGGGACGCTATTCGTAAGTAATGGCAGTACCTTTTTTGTTAAATCAGGCGATTTTAAATTTGGAACAGGATCTACTACTCAGACTGGACGAGGAACTACCTTCGGAAAACTGATTTTCTCGCCAACGGCTACCCAAAGTGGCGCTACTAATGGCGGAAACTTATTTACTAACGGATATGCCAGTACGTTAAGCACTACTTTTTTCTTACTACCCATAGGACAATCATCCGTCTATGCTCCGGTTGGAGTGGATAACGCAGGAACACCTAGTGCTGGAGTTCACGCAGCTTATGTTAACACTACTCCTTCAACAG
>JBIHZQ010000010.1:0-32925 GCA_044231345.1 Flavobacterium sp. | reverse complement strand
AGTTTTTCTAAACAAACCAACCTTTTTGTTTTATCAAAAAAAATAATGCAAAACACGCTATACCAAATTGGCACTTCCAACCAAAAAGTAAAAGACTACGAAAAACTTAATTATCAAATTTCAGTACTTAAAGATCAGTATCCTGTTTTAACTATTTCTCAGGCTCCCGATAGTTTAAAGGTTTCAAAAAATTATCTTCTGGGCGCTATTTCTGATGATTATGGACTAAGTAAATTGCAAGTTATTTATTATCCAAAAAACAACCCAGCTGAATTAAAGAAAGGAACAATTGCTATAAAGAACAATTCATCGGATCGATTTGTGTTTTCATTTCCGAGTTCGCTTCCGGTTAATCAGGGAGTTACCTACGATTATTATTTTGAGGTCTTTGACAACGATGCACTTCATAATTTTAAATCCACAAAGTCGGCTGTTTTTTCTAACCGGATTGCTACAGAAGAAGAAAAAACAACACAATTATTAGACCAACAAAACGAAACAATTAATGGGTTAGAAAAGTCGCTTTCTAATCAAGAAAAACAACTCTCTCAGTTGGATAAATTGCAAAAAACAGGTAAAGAGAAGGCGTCATTTGAATATAAAGACCAACAAAAAGTGACTGATTTTATTCAGCGGCAAAAGCAACAAGACGAGATGATGAAGGAGTTTTCTAAGAAAATGGAAGACAATCTAGATCGATTCAAAGCCGATAAAAAAGATAGCGAAAAAGAAACGTTGAAAAAAAGATTGGATGAGGCAGCTAAGGAGCTAGAAAAAAACAATCAATTATTAGACGAATTAAAAGCACTTAACGATAAACTAGAAAGCGAACGTTTGTTAGAAAAGCTAGACGAATTTAAACAAAAGGCTAAAAATCAAACTAAAAGCTTAGAACAATTGGTAGAGTTAACTAAGCGCTATTATGTAGAAAAAAAAGCAGAACAACTTGCTGAAAAACTTCAGGAATTAGCTAACAAACAAGAAGATTTATCCAATAAAGACAAAGGAAACACGCAAGAGAAACAGCAAGAGATCAATAAAGAGTTCGACGCCTTACAAAAGGAATTAACCGATTTGCAAAAAGAAAATAAAGAATTAAAGGCTCCTATGGAAATTCCAAAGGATGCTGAAAAGGAAAAGGATATTGAGAAGGATTTAAACAAAGCTTCTGAAGAATTACAAAAACAAAGTCAGTCTAAGGCCAAGCCTAAACAAAAAAGTGCTGCCAAAAAAATGAAAGAAATGAGTTCCCAAATTATGGAAAGCATGGGCGGAGGCGAAATGGAGCAGTTAGAAGAGGATGTAAAAATGCTGCGTCAAATTCTAGATAATCTTTTGGCTTTTTCATTTTCTCAGGAAGAATTAGCTACCCGATTTAAAGGACTAAAAAGAGGCTCTCCCTCGTTTAACAGTAATTTAAAAACACAACAAAGTCTAAAAACACAATTTAAACACATCGACGACAGCTTGTTTGCAATGTCCTTAAGAAACCCTAAAATCGCCGAAAACATTACCAAAGAAGTTGGCAATGTTCATTACAACATTAACAAATCTTTGGATAATTTTGCAGACGTTCAATTATCAAGGGGAATTGCCAATCAGCAGTTTGTCATCACGTCATCCAACAAATTAGCGGATTTTCTGAGTGAAGTGCTCACTTCCATGCAAATGCAACTTTCAGGTTCTGGTTCTGGCGGTAAACCCAAACCCGGAAAAGGTGAAGGTGAAGGAATGCAGTTGCCAGACATCATAAAAAAGCAAGAGGGCTTGAGTGAACAAATGAAAAAGTCCATGAAAAAAGGCGAGAAACCTGGCGAGGGAAAGGAAGGCAAATCAGACAGTAAAGGAAAACCAGGGGGAGAAAAGAAACCAGGTCAAGTCGGTAATGAAGGAGAAGGAGGCCAAGACGGGGAGGGCAACGCAGGTGAGCTTATGAAGATTTATCAAGAACAGAAACAACTTCGAGAGGACCTTCAGAAGGCCCTTGAAAAAGTGAATGTCGGTGGATTAGGCCAAAGTGCTTTAGACAAAATGAAGCAATTAGAAAAGCAACTATTAAACAAAGGATTTACTAATGAAACGCTTCAAAAAGCATTAAATCTTAATTATGAGCTATTAAAATTAGAAAAAGCCACGCAACAACAAGGAGAAGAAAATAAACGGCAATCAGAAACAAACAACAAGCAGTTTCAAAATCAAGCCAAGCCTTTGCCAAAGGTTTTACAAGATTATATTAACAGTACCGAGATATTAAACAGACAAAACCTACCTTTGCGACAGAATTATAATCAAAAGGTACAGTATTATTTTAAAAAGAATGATTAGTTTTAATTACGAAACAGATTTTGAATTAGCTCAAGAAAGTTTTTTTTCTGACTGGCTTTCGAGCGTGATTGTGTCGGAAGGAAAAAAAGAAGGAGAAATTAATTATGTTTTTTGCGACGATGATTATTTGCATAAGATTAACTTAGAATATTTAAACCACGACACGTTTACGGACATCATTAGTTTTGACTATTCTATTGGAAATGAGATACATGGAGACGTTTTTGTGTCTATTGAGCGCGTAATTGAAAACGCCAATGAATATAAAGTTACGTTTGAAGAAGAGTTAAAAAGAGTGTTGGTTCACGGTGTGTTGCATTACTGTGGTTATAAGGACAAAACGGATGCAGACGTTATAATCATGCGTTCGAAAGAAGACGAAAAAATAAAAATGTTTCACGTGGAACAATAAAAAAACTAAAAAGTGTTTCAAGAAATATACGATGTAATTGTGGTTGGCGCAGGCCACGCTGGATCTGAAGCTGCTGCAGCTGCCGCTAATATGGGGTCAAAAACGCTATTGGTCACTATGAGCTTGCAAAACATTGCTCAAATGTCATGCAATCCAGCAATGGGCGGAATCGCAAAAGGACAAATTGTAAGAGAGATTGATGCGTTGGGAGGGTATTCAGGGATAGTTTCTGACGTCACTGCTATTCAATTTAAAATGTTAAACAAGTCTAAAGGTCCCGCTATGTGGTCTCCAAGAGTGCAAAGCGACCGAATGCGTTTCGCCGAAGAATGGCGTTTAATGTTAGAGCAAACTCCTAATCTTGATTTTTATCAAGAAATGGTCAAGGGACTTTGTATTGAAAACGGAAAAATAAACGGCATCATCACTTCCTTGGGGATTAAAATTAAAGCCAAGTCGGTAGTATTAACAAATGGTACTTTTCTTAACGGTTTAATTCACATTGGAGAAAAACAATTTGGTGGAGGCAGAGCGGGAGAAAGTGCGGCTTATGGAATTACTGAAGATTTGATTAATGCTGGTTTTGAAGCCGGTAGAATGAAAACAGGAACTCCGCCTCGCGTGGACGGAAGATCGTTGGATTATTCTAAAATGAACGAGGAAAAAGGAGATGCCAAACCGGATAAGTTTTCTTATTCAGATGTAACTAAACCACTAGCGATTCAAAAGTCATGTCACATGACCTATACTTCAGTAAATGTACACGACATACTTAGGGAAGGATTTGATCGTTCACCGATGTTCAATGGACGAATTAAAAGCTTAGGCCCAAGATATTGTCCTTCTATTGAAGATAAAATTAATCGTTTTGCCGACAAAGAAAGACATCAATTGTTTATTGAACCCGAAGGCTGGAATACGGTCGAGGTTTATGTAAACGGATTCTCAACTTCCTTGCCAGAAGAAATTCAGTTTAAGGCGTTACGTTCTGTTGTGGGTTTTGAAAACGTGAAGTTTTTTCGACCAGGATACGCCATCGAATACGATTATTTTCCACCTACACAGTTAAAACATACCCTTGAAACCAAGTTGGTAGAAGGGCTTTACTTTGCTGGACAAATTAACGGCACCACAGGATATGAAGAAGCTGCATCGCAAGGAATTATGGCAGGAATAAATGCTGCGCTTAAAGTACAAGAAAGAGCGCCGTTTGTCTTGAAAAGAGACGAAGCTTACATAGGCGTTTTAATTGATGACTTAATCACAAAAGGCACTGAAGAGCCCTATAGGATGTTTACTTCAAGAGCTGAATATAGAACATTATTAAGGCAAGATAATGCCGATTTTAGACTGACTCCAATGTCCAACGCCATTGGTTTAGCTTCTGACAAAAGACTTCGTAGGATGGAGTATAAACTCAATGAATCGGAAAAAATGGTTTCTTTTTTTAAGAACACAAGCGTTACGGTTGCCGAGGCTAATCCAATATTAGAAGCAAAAAACACCGCTTTAATATCTCAAGGAGACAAAATGTTTAAAGTGTTTTCTCGACCTCAAATAGAGTTAGAGGACATAGTAAAGTTTGAAAAAGTCCAAGACTATTTAACCGAAAACCAACTCGATCAAGAGATTTTAGAGCAAGCTGAAATACAAGTTAAATATGCGGGTTATATTGAAAAAGAACGAAACAACGCTGCTAAACTTACCCGTTTGGAAGACGTCAAAATCCCTGAGAATTTTGACTATGACAAAATAAAATCAATGTCAATTGAGGCCAAACAAAAATTAAATTTGATCAGGCCAGTAACAATTTCACAAGCATCGAGAATTAGCGGAGTTTCTCCAAGCGACATTTCGGTATTGCTAATTTACATGGGTCGATAAATGTTTTTATTTGACGAGTAAATTGTTCCACGTGAAACTAAGTCGCGAAGCCCATTAAACACTATTAAAACTATAAATAAAGTTTTTATTAAATGACCATTTTTAAAAATACAAAATACGCAACCGTTAAGGATCATTCGGTTTCAAAAGAGTTTTTCGATCTTTATTGCGACCATGAAAAACAGTTGCTTTATACCCATCCAGTACCCGACGAAGTTCTGTTGCCAAAGTATTATGAAAGCGATAATTATATATCACACACCGATGCGAAGCGTACGATATTTGAAAAAACCTATCAGATAATAAAAAAGATTACGTTAAAAAACAAACGTACATTAATTAATAAAGCCGCTCCAAAAAAAGGAATTTTACTAGATATTGGAGCAGGCACTGGTGATTTTTTAGCCGTAGTAACAACTGGCGGTTGGAATACAATTGGAGTTGAACCCAATCAAAACGCAAAAAAAATTGCCATTGAAAAAGGAGTAAAATTTGTTGATTCTACTTCAGAAATTCAAAATAGTTCCATCGACGTAATCACTATGTGGCACGTGTTAGAACATGTACCAAACCTCGAGAACCAAATTAGCGAATTAAAAAGGATGATCAAACCCAACGGAATTATCATAATCGCAGTTCCAAATTATAACTCTTTTGACGCCAAACATTATGGTCCTTTTTGGGCAGCGTTTGATGTTCCTAGACACCTTTGGCATTTTTCAAAAACGAGCATTCAACTCCTTTTTCAAAAACAAGAGATAGAGTTACAACAAATTCTTCCAATGAAATTTGATGCCTATTATGTTAGTCTTTTATCTGAAAAATATAAAACAGGGAAAATGAATTTTATTACTGCTTTCTTTATCGGATTCCTTTCTAATTGGAAAGCACAATCCTCTTTAGAGTATTCTTCTCATATTTATGTCCTCAAAAACCAAAAAAACTCAATTTAAGGCGTTATTGGATTAAATCCTATAAAAAGGTAAATGACCATGGATTTTTAATAAAGCCGCAACAAACGCTTTTATTTTAACTCGTTTTTGATAGAATTTGGCAATGTTTTTTAGAATTATGATTAGAAAAATCTATAACAGACTAAATAGAGCAAGTTTTCATTTTTTTAGTATCATTAGTCAAAAAGTAATACTTTTACCAAATAATTAAAAATTAAAATAAATACGAATGAAAAAATCTATTCTAATTGTAGCATTAGCTCTTGCCATAATTTCTTGTAATAAACAAGTGGACAGCGCTTCTTTCAAAACCGCATACGTAGACACTTCAAAGTTAATGATAGATTATACCGAAGCTAAAGATATTGAGGCAAAGTATAAAGCTAAATCGGAAGAAATGGGAAGAGAACTAGAAGTAGAAGCTGCTCGGTTTAAATCAGAAGCGTCTAACTTTGAGAAAAATGCCCAAGTAAATGGTCAAGCATGGGCACAACAAAAAGGAGCTGAACTACAAAGAAGAGAACAACAGCTGCAATATGCTCAACAGGCAATTCTACAACAACTGCAACAAGAAAGTGGTGTTGAAATGGATTCTTTAGTAAGTAACGTAAAGAAATTTATTAAAGACTATGGAAAAGAAAAAGGATATGATTACATCTACGGAACGGGAGATGCTGTTTCTATACTTTTTGCAAAAGACCAGTACGATATCACCAAAGACATCACCAAATTATTAAATGACAAATACAAAGCGGCTGCTAAAAAAGAAACCGCTGTGCCAGTTAAAAAAGAAGAAAAAAAATAACTACTATTTTAAATGCCTTCTTAATTGAAGGCATTTTTGTTTAACAAGCAATCCATATCCCTATACGCCAATGCAATCAATCTCTAAATCAGCTAGTTACACTTTAAAATTCATTAATCAAACGAGTCAATCTATTTTTCTTACTGGAAAAGCCGGAACCGGAAAAACCACTTTACTTCGAGAAATAATTGAAACCACCCACAAAAATACAGTAGTGGTAGCGCCAACGGGAATCGCCGCACTAAATGCTGGTGGCGTAACCATTCATTCGATGTTTCAACTTCCTTTTGGAGGGTTTATTCCAGATAATGTACAACCGCATTTTTCCGATCAAGTGAAGTTTGAATCCAAAACAACACTCCGCAGACACTTTAAAATGAGCGGATTAAAGAAATCTGTAATTCAAAACATGGAACTTTTGATTATTGATGAGGTTAGTATGCTTCGTGCTGATTTACTCGATGCGATCGATTTTATGATGCAAACCGTTCGAAAAAACAAACAGCCCTTTGGTGGAGTTCAGGTGTTATTTATTGGCGACTTATTACAATTGCCTCCCGTAATTAAAGATAACGAATGGCAAAAGTTGAATAAGTACTATAAAGGCAAATTTTTTTTCCATTCGCATGTAATTCAAAAAAATCCACTTCTTTACATTGAACTATCAAAGATTTTTAGGCAAACCGATGAAGTCTTTATTTCCCTGTTAAATAACCTTCGAAATAATCAAATTTCTGAAAGCGATATAGCCAATTTAAATCAATTTGTTCAACCAAATTTTGACTTTAAAAAGCAACCAGGCTATATTACTTTAACCATTCATAATGCGAAAGCAGACGCAATAAATTCGCAAACCTTAAATGATTTAGAGGGAAAAGAATGGGTCTACCAACCAGCAATTGTTGCCGATTTTCCAGATAAAATTTTCCCAGTTGATGCCCAGTTGAAACTAAAAATTGGCGCTCAAATCATGTTTGTAAAAAACGACCTGTCTTTTGAAAAAAAATATTTTAATGGAAAAATGGGAATCATTAAATCGCTTTCAGAGGAAGAGATTTTAGTGCATTTTCCAGAAGAAAACAAAACCATAGAAGTCGAAAAATACGAATGGCAAAACATTCGGTATAAGGTGGATTCTAATACTAAAGAAATTCAAGAAGATGTTTTAGGAACGTTTGTTCATTATCCTATAAAATTAGCTTGGGCAATAACAGTACACAAAAGTCAAGGATTAACTTTTGACAAAGCAGCGCTTGATGTATCACAAGTTTTTCTTCCTGGACAAGCCTACGTGGCTTTATCTAGATTGCGCTCGTTAAACGGATTAATATTGCTTTCTCCGCTCCAAATGAACGGCATTTCTAACGACAGCGACGTCATGGAATATGCCACGATGAAAGCATCAGAAACCGCACTGGAAACCGCCCTACATCAAGAAACAAAACGATTCATCGGAGACTATTTAAAAGACAGTTTCGATTGGACGGATTTAGCACAAGAATGGCGCAACCACGCGTTCAGCTATTCATCAGATACGGAAAAATCAGCCAAATCAAAGCACGCTCTTTGGGCCAAAAAACAACTAACCAATATAGAGTTACTTGTGGAACCGTCTCGAAAATTTAGAGCGCAATTGCATTCCCTTTTTGCCTCAGAAACAATAAACATGCCCCATATAGTGGATCGTGTTACTGCCGCTTATCACTATTTTATCCAACCAATGGACGACTTGGTATTTGAAATTTTATGGAAATTAGAAGAAGTGATTCGGACCAAAAAAGCAAAGGCATTTTTTGATGAATTGTCAACAATTGAAGAGCTACAAACTAAAGCGATACTTCGATTAATGAAAGCAAAAGCAGTCGCTGAAACGTTTGCAAGGAACGAGTCAATCTCAAAAGAAACTTTTAATTCTCCCGAAATTAAAACCTATAAAAGTAAGAAATTAGCACTGCTTCAACTCGAATATAAACGAGTAAACAGCAGTTTAATAGAAGACGAATCGCACTTGAATCGCTATTCGCCAAAGAAAAAGAAAACAACAAAAGAGTCAAAAAAATCAACGCTACAAGAAACCCACGAACTTTGGCAAGCCTCGAATTCCATCGCCGAAATTGCCACCATTAGACAACTAACGGTTTCAACTATTTCTGGCCACCTCACCAAACTAATTGCCTCAAAGGAAGTCGCTATTTCGGAGGTTTTACCGCCTGAAAAGATAGTCGCATTACAAAAAGCGTTTGTTGGATATTCAAGCGAAAGCCTCAATGAATTAAAAGAACAGTACGACAATCAATTCTCTTGGGAAGAATTAAAAATGTATAAAGCCAGCGTAACGCCAAGTTAATTCAACCAATACACCACTAAAACCGCAGGAATAAAATAAATCACAATGGTTCGCGCTCCATCGTAGTCCTTTGCTAATCGTTGTCCAAAAAGCAACATAAGTAACGTAATACAAGAGAAAACACCGCCATAATAACCAAATAGTCGTCCGCCATTAACAAACAATTCAATGGCCCCTACGATGGACAATACACCAGAAAGTAGCTCTAAAACTAACACGTTAAATAAAGCAATTGGCACTACATTTTTTATTACTGTTTTAGAAAAATGTCCCGTAAGCCAATCGACATTGTCTTTCCAATGAAAAATTTTGTCATATCCAGATTGGATGAACGAAATAGCTAAAAAAACCAAAACAATAATGGAAGCAGTATTATTCATAATATTCTATTTTTTATGGATTAATCGAGTAAGTTTTATGGATAAATCGGTTAAAATTATTTTCGCATTTGCATTGCGTTCAATGTGATACACCGCATCCGAAAGCGCTGTAAAAATATCGTTTATGTTGGTGCCATTTACAAAAGGAGCAAATTTTTCGAAGGCAAAACCAGAAGTTTTTGGCTCTAAATAAACCAAACTTGGCGCTTCATAATTCAGCAATAACGCCTGACGAAACATTTCAACACAATAAAATAAAAACTTTTTTTGTCGTTCTCTGCCCAGCGCAGCAATTTGTTCGCTCCAAAGAATTAAATCCTGAATCGCCGCAGCATTTCCTTTGGCCTTAAAAGCCGCACGAACCCAAAAAACAAACCATTCTTCAAATTGCAAATCTTCGCCGTCATCCTCCAGAAGCTGTAGTGCTTTGTTATAGTTTCCTTGCGATTGTCGAGCGATTGCAAGCGCCTTTTTTGGATCCACTTTTTTATGAGAAACCAACGAATCAACAATAACACTTTCCGGCAAACCAGCAAAATAAATCACCTGACACCGAGAACGAATCGTCGGAATAATCTCTTCTTCCTCTTCAGCAATTAAGATAAAAAGCGACTTATCAGCTGGTTCTTCGAGGATTTTTAATAATTTATTGGCCGTAGCCGTATTTATTTTCTCCGCCATCCAAATCAAGGTTACTTTATATCCACCTTCGTAGGATTTTAGTGACAAGGTTTTTAAAATATCTTCTGCCTCATTCACTCGAATTTCGCCCTGTTTATTTTGAACACCCAATGCTTGGTACCAATCAAATAAATTTCCGTAAGGATTTTCAGATAAAAATTCGCGCCATTCGACAATAAAATCCAAACTTTTAGGCTTTGTTTTTATCTCCTCGGTGATAAATGTTGGAAAGATAAAATGCAAATCAGGATGTGAAAAATTGGCTAATTTCAAATTACAAGCCATATTTCCGCCCTCGTTTTCTGTCCCTACATTTTCACATAAAACATAACGCGCATAAGCAATTGCCATAGCTAAGGCGCCACTTCCTTCAGGACCTACAAACAACTGGGCATGGGGAATCCTGCCTAAAGCGGCGTTTTGAGTCAAGTGATTTTTAATGGAATCCTGTCCTAAAATTTGGGAAAATAACATAAAGCAAAGATAACAGAAAGTTGTTCAGTTTTTTACTTTGGAGCAAAACGGCAGTGTTTTTTTATCAACCTTGTACCCGCTGTCCTTTATAGTCTTGTTCCGTTCCTCTCCACAAGAGCTGCCACTTCCATCGGGGCTAGAAAAAACGTTTATAGTTTCTTAGTCGGAAATGGGAGGAGTGTCCCGGGGCTTTAATAAACCCAACTTGTAAGAAATCATTTGCCAAGTGCTATAACCAAGTCGACTGCCTCCAGCCAAAAAAAATAATATACTATCTTTGCGCCAAATAGTTTAAACAAGCAACACAAAAAGCACCACGATGAGAACCCTTCAAGATTTTAATTTTCAAAATAAAAAAGCATTAATTAGAGTAGATTTTAACGTTCCTTTAGACGAATCGTTTCATGTAACGGACGCCACCCGAATTGAAGCCGCAAAACCAACCATTGACAAAATCCTTGCCGATGGAGGAAGCGTAATCTTAATGTCGCACTTAGGGCGACCAAAAGGAAAAGAAGATCAGTATTCGATGCGTCATATTCTAAAAACAGCCTCGGACATTTTAGGGAAAGAAGTGTTGTTCTCTTCTGATTGCATTGGCGAAGTAGCTCAAAATGCAGCAAATAACCTACAACCAGGACAAATTTTACTTTTAGAAAACTTGCGTTTTTATAACGAGGAAGAAGCAGGCGATGTTGCTTTTGCAAAAGAATTAGCCGCACTAGGCGATGTTTATGTAAACGATGCTTTTGGAACCGCTCACCGCGCCCACGCCTCAACGACCATTATCGCACAATTTTTTCCAGAACACAAATGCTTTGGGGCACTCTTGGCCAAAGAAATTGAAAGTTTAAATCGGGTGCTTAACAACAGCGAACGACCAGTTACTGCCGTTTTAGGAGGTTCTAAAGTTTCTACTAAAATTACGGTAATTGAAAATATTTTAGACAAAGTAGACCACATGATTATTGGGGGCGGAATGACTTTTACGTTTGTGAAAGCGTTGGGAGGTTCTATTGGAAACTCCATTTGCGAAGACGATAAGCAAGAATTAGCCTTAGAAATTTTAAGATTGGCCAAAGAAAAAGGCGTTCAAATTCACATTCCTGTGGATGTGGTGGCTGCCAACGATTTTTCGAACGAGGCACAAACCCAAGTGGTCGATGTGCGCAAAATTCCAGAAGGCTGGCAGGGATTGGACGCAGGTCCCAAATCATTAGAGCTCTTCAAGAAAGTAATTATGGATTCGAAAACCATTCTTTGGAACGGTCCGTTAGGCGTTTTTGAGATGCCAACTTTTGCTAACGGAACCATAAGCTTAGGTAATTTTATAGCGGAATCAACAGCTAATGGTGCATTCTCGTTAGTAGGCGGAGGCGATTCAGTAGCGGCTGTAAAACAGTTTGGACTGGAGTCAAAAATGAGCTACGTTTCTACGGGTGGCGGTGCAATGCTAGAGATGTTAGAAGGAAGAACCTTACCTGGAGTTGCCGCAATATTAAACTAAAAAAATAATTTTAACACTATTTTTTAAAATAGTTCGTTAATACTAATTAAGTTTGTAATTCACTTGTAATTATTTGAAGTGAAGCATTTTATAATTATTACCTTTATGACAATACGAAATATATCAGTATCACTATTGTTCTTTTTTTCAGCTACTGCTTTTGCTCAAGATAGCCTAAAAACGAGTAAGCTTGAAACAAAAATTTCCTTTTTAGACTCCATAAAAAGCACCTTTGTTCACGACAAAATTGCGTCTTGTGTGGACAGTCTCTGGATGAAAGAGCTGACTAATTTAGATCTTTATAACGAACTTTCCGTTGATATAAAAACGATAAATATTGATGAAAAAGTAGATTTTGAACTCCCAACAGCCTTGCTCAAATCTCGATTGAAAGAATTAGACGCGAAGTCACCGTTTAATATTGAATACAATCAAGGATTAGAGAACATAATTAAGTCATTTTTAAAGAACAGGAAGAAATCCTTTGAGCGGTTAATGGCAATTTCGGAGTACTATTTTCCTTTATTTGAAGAGGCCTTGGCACGACAAAATGTACCATTAGAAATTAAATATCTTGCGGTAGTAGAGTCGGCTTTAAACCCGAAAGCGGTTTCTAGAGTCGGTGCCACTGGACTATGGCAATTCATGTTTCAAACAGGGAAGCAATACAATTTAAACATTGATTCCTATGTTGACGAACGCAGCGATCCAATAAAATCGAGTGATGCTGCCGCCTTGTACATGTCTAATATGTATAAAATTTTTGGCGATTGGGACCTGGTTTTAGCGTCCTATAATTCAGGCCCAGGAAACGTTGCAAAGGCAATTCGACGTTCTGGCGGTCAGCAAAATTATTGGAATATTCGAAAAAACTTACCAAAGGAAACACAAGGATATGTTCCCGCTTTTCTCGCAACGATGTATATTTATGAGTACCATGCCGCCCACGGAATTGTGCCTAATCGCGCGATTGTCAAACATTTTGCCACCGATACCATTCAAATAAAACACCAAATATCGTTCAAACAAATCGCGGATTTAATTGATATTCCAATAGCGCAGTTGCAACTACTGAATCCCTCTTACAAAAGAGATGTTATTCCGTATGTTAAAGGAACTCAGAATTTTTTACGATTACCAAACGATAAAATTGCAATATATACTTCTAATGAAGATAAAATCTATGCCTATGTGCAGCACGAACTCAGCAAAAAAGAGCGTCCTTATCAAAGCACAATTGCCGTAAACAACAACACAGATTCGCGAGCTAAAACAAAATATTACAAAGTAAAAAGAGGCGACAATTTGTCCTCGATAGCAAATAAATTTGGCGTTACTAAACAAGTCCTGAAAGAATGGAACAACTTAAAAGGGTCTAGTGTATCTAGAGGGAAAAATTTAAAAATTTACCTACCAACAACCGAGTTAGTTGCGGATAGCAAACCGTTAGCTACTCCGCTCGAAGAGTTAAAAAACAACTCTACTGAAAAGAAGTACAAAGAGGAAAAAGTTGTTTCATTTGTTGAAAAAACGAAGAATTATAAGGTGAAGCGAGGGGATAATTTAGGCGAAATCGCTTCAAAATATGGAGTTACTGTTTCAGAATTAAAAAAGTGGAATCGATTAAAAAGCAATGCGCTTGTAGCGGGTAAAAGTTTACAAATTAAAACTACTGAAAAAGTCGTTCGAGTGATTAAGAAAGAAACAACTCTCGACCCTGCTATTGTTGTTGCGACCACCGCGACCGCATTGGCATCAAAAAACGAAGGGAATACGACCGCAGAAGAAGCCACAAAAACGCCTGAATATTACATTGTTCAAAAGGGAGACAATTTGAGCAGTATTGCCAAAAACCACAAGATTACGGTAGAAGAATTAAAACAATGGAATAATCTTGCCGATGCCAATATTCAATTAGAAAGCAAGTTAAAAATTACGCAAGTCGTTAACGAAATCCAAGACGAACAGCCTAAAAAAGCAGAGTTTTCTACCAAGGAATATACCGTGGTAAAAGGCGATAACTTAGCCGCTATTGCAAAGAAAAACGGAGTTTCTCAAGAAGAATTGAAAGAATGGAATTCCCTTACCGACACTACAATTAAACTAGGAAGTGTTTTGATTGTAGCTAAAAACAAAATAGAAAACAACACTAATTCAACGACTTTAGAAAAAGGGATTGCTAGGAATAACGGGGCCAATTCGCCACGAAAAAAACAAGACCATTACTATGTTAAAAAAGGAGATTCTCTTTATACCATTGCTAAAAAATACCCAGGAATTACGATTTCAGACATCAAAAAATGGAACGGGATTAGCAATGAAAATCTTAAACCTGGAATGAAACTGAAAATTAACGGATAATAAAAAAATCTTTACTTAAATTTGGGCTTTAATTCATCTACATACAATGAATAAAGCCTTTTTTTTATTATTCTTCGGACCTCTTTTTTTGATTTCTTGCAGTCAAAAAAAGGACCAAACCATAGGGCTAACTTCTGGAAAAATAAACTCAGTTTCTGTAATTATTGACGATCAATTATGGAAAGGAGAACTTGGCGACAGCATCAGAAATAAGTTTGCCTCCCCCGTTATTGGTCTACCACAAGAAGAACCGCTTTTTACCCTTAATCAATATCCTGTTAAATTATTAGAAGGATACATGACCAATAGCCGAAACATTATTGTGGTAAAAAAAGAAAAGAACAGCCAGTTTTTTATTGCCGAAAACGAATACGCAACGCCACAAAATGTAGTTCATATTTCAGGAAGAACCACACAAGAATTACTAGACACACTTGAAAATAATACGGCCAAAATAATCGAAAAAATACGCAAAACAGAATTGGTCGAAAACCAACGAACAATAGACACCTTACGCCTTAATACCAAGCGATTAGAAAAGAAATTCCGATTGCAATTAAAAGTTCCTGAGGGTTATAAGTATGTGATGGAAAGAAGAAAGTTTATTTGGCTAAAAAAAGAAATTCAAAGCGGAAACATGAGTTTATTAATTTATCAAGTTCCCTTGAGTACCATCCGAAATAAGAATGTTTTAAACACGATCATCCGCATGCGCGATTCTGTGGGAAGACTTTACATCCACGGGAAAGCAAGAGCCACGAGAATGATTACGGAAAGAGCCTACGCACCCTACTTTAAAAGTAGTATTTTTGAAGGCAGAAAAACCTTTGAAACTAAAGGGACTTGGGAAATGAAAAACGATTACATGTCAGGACCATTCATTAACTACGCCATAATTGATAAAAAAAACAACCGGCTTTTGGTTTTAGAGGGTTTTTGTTATGCTCCATCTAAAGAAAAAAGAGACCTCATGTTTGAATTAGAAGCAAGTATTAAATCGGCGGTCTTATTAAAAAAAATAAAAAAACAAAAACGATGAGTTTACTTTGGGAAATAAAGCCGTTTAACGAATTAACAGCCACTGAAATCTATTTTGTTATGCAATTGCGCAGCGAAGTATTTGTTGTGGAGCAAAATTGTGTTTATCAAGACATTGATGGTAAAGATTTTAAAGCACTTCATTTATTAGGAAAGCTAGAGGGAAACATAGTTGCGTATGCTCGTTTGTTTAAACCTGGAGATTATTTCGAAAACGCTTCAATTGGCAGGGTGGTTGTTCATCCACAACACCGAAATAATAAATTGGGGCGCCAATTAATGAAGGAAGCCATTACAGGAATTCAAATGCATTTTAAACAGCAAAAAATCACGATTTCAGCACAGCTCTATTTACAATCGTTTTATGAAAATCTTGGTTTTGAGACTACCAGCGAAATGTATCTCGAAGACGATATTCCGCACATAGAAATGAAAAGAGGAGTTATATTTTAGTGATAACCAATTCGACTCTACGGTCATATTCAGACCCTTTTCCAAGAGGAACCGTATTGCCGTATCCCTTAAAAGTCATCCTGGGTTTTGCGATTTTTTTAAATAGTAAATAGGTAAATACAGATTTCGCTCTGTTTTGAGAAAGCTGTCTTTTTTTAGTGTCTTTGTCAATTGCTTCCTTCTGATACGGAGGGGTGCAACACACATGTCCTTGAATTTCAAAATGCAGTTCCTTGTATTTTTGAAGTAAATAAGCCACCTTGTCTAATTGCCCTTTAGCTTTAAAGGTTAATTTGCTACTTCCTCTTTCAAACAACAAGTTTTCTAAATAAATATGATCGCCTACAACGTGTTTCTTTTGAACCGAAGAATAGTAACCTGGAAGTTCAATTTTAGGAAGCTCTCTTAAGTTGAGTACCACATCGACGCGTCTGTTTTTAGAACGAACGTCAGGTAAATTTTCTATTAAATCATCATCAATAAGTACCCGTCCTTTTCCTTCGATGGTGACAATTATTTTGCTTTTTATACCTTCTGAAATTAACATTTCTCGGATGGTATTTGCTCGATTAGTGGACAATTTAAAATTGTATTCTTCTTTTCCAATATCATCACAGTAGCCAAAAATTTGAATAGATTCTATCCGAGTTGAGTCTGTAGTTTTTATAAAATTTAACACCTCCATCCCTTGGTTTTCATATAGTGAATATTTGTCAAATTCAAAATAAACAGACTGCACAACCTCTTCTTGCGCTTGAAGTGTAGTAAAAAACAACATAACCATGTAAGGAAGTAACCGCATAATTATCTTTTAAGAATAGAATTAATTTCTAATGGGTTTCGAAATAATTCTAACGCCTTTTTTATTTCAATATTGTTTTTAGAATAATATAAGTAAAGACCTTCCTTGTAGTGATATCGTTTTATGAGTTCATCTAAAATTAAGTTTTTTATTTCATTCTGATTTTTGTTCAATAAGGCTTCCTGACTTTTTTGAACTGCAGCGAGTAGTTGCGAATATTCAGCAGTGATTTCGGTGTCGATTTTTTCTTTTTTGGCTAAAGCCAACGTGTTTTTTAGGGCTTGTTCGGTTTCGGTATCCAATGAAAATTTGACCTTTTTTAAGTACTCTTTGAATGCTAAAAAATCAGCATCTGTAATGCTTAGGACACGCGCTCCCGCAGTTGGATTTTTATAATAATACTCGGTGGCAAAATCAAAGATGCCATTGTTTTTTACTAAGGCAGCGGCAATTGCACTTTCCTTGGTTTCATTAAGTACTACATCGGGTAGAATCCCACCACCGTCATAAACTGTTCTTCCTTTTTTTGTTTTAAAAGCAGTATAATTTGCCTCAGAAGTTCGTGTGGCTTTTCCGCTTTTGTCTTTGTTAGAATAGTCTAAAGCCTGAATACAGCGCCCAGAAGGAGTATAATATCTAGAAATAGTTATTTTTATTTGGGTACCATAACTTAAATCTACAGGTCGTTGAACCAATCCTTTCCCAAAACTTCGACTACCAATGACTACTGCCCGATCTAAATCTTGAAGTGCGCCCGCAACAATTTCAGAAGCAGAGGCACTTTTTCCATCAACGATAACGATTAATGGAATTTCAGTATCAACAGGCTCTTTGGTAGTTTTATAAACGGCATTATGTTTTTCTATTTTTGACTTTGTTGTAACGATAATTTCGTTTTTTGGAACAAATAAATTACAAATGTTAACGGCTTCATGTAAAAGCCCTCCAGGATTTCCTCTTAAATCTAAAATAATTTGCTCTGCTCCTTCTCTTTTCAATTGTTCTAGGGCCTCTTTGGTTTGTTGAGAAGCTTTTGAAGTAAATTGATCTAAGACAATATAGCCTGTTTTTTCATCAATTTTAGAAAAAAACGGCACTGCTTTTAGGTCCACTTCATCCAGCTGAAGAATCGTAGTCAGTAGTTTTCCTTGTCGTTTGTAGGTGATTTCTATTTTTGAGTTTTTCGCTCCTTTCAACAGCTGACTGGTATCTTCTTTGAAATCGGCTAAATTAATATCGCCAATAGTAACAATTTCGTCACCTGCTTTGAGTCCAGCTTTATCGGCAGGGTATCCTTTATAAGGTTCTTTTATTAGAATTCCGGTTTCTTTTCGAGTAATTTGTGCCCCAATTCCTGTATATTCTCCCGTAGTATTAATTTTGAATTTAACTACATCTTGCTCGTTAAAATAGACGGTATAAGGATCCAAATCTGCCAGCATACTTTTGATGGCTTTATCCATTAATTCCCCCGGATTGGTGTCGTCCACATAATTCATATTCACTGCTTTGAACAAGTTAGTGAATATTTCAATTTGTTTAGCGACTTCAAAAAAGTCTTCTTTAAAGCTAACCCCTATAAAAAGAAAGCCGCTCGCGACAATAGGAATAAGAAATTTTTTTTTAAATAAGAGTTGCATTTTTTAGTATTATTTGTTACGAAAATACAAATTTACATCAATAAAAAGTGATAATAAATTCATAAAACATCGTTTACAAAGGGTTATTGGTTTTCTTTGTTTTGTATGGCAATGACAAATTTTTCAAAAAGCGCAATGGTTTTTTGGTTGATTTCTTCATAGGACAATCGGTCTTTGCTTTGATATAACAACATAAAAGAGTACGGAGTGTCTAAATTTGATACTAATATATTTTTATTTAGGCGATAAGTTTCTCTTAATACGCGTTTAAAATAATTACGGTCAACGGCTTTTTTAAAATATTTTTTTGAAACCGAAACACTAATTTTTATAGGAGACTCCTCTTCAAATGTTCCTTTGAGGTACACCAATCTAAGGGGATATTTGGACACTGATTTTCCTTCAGAAAAAAGAAGGTCTATCGTGTTTTTGCTTTTTAGTTTTTCAGATTTAGGATAGGTATAATTCATAATAAGTTCAAGCATCTCGCGAGTAAAGATACGCACTCTAAGGAAATTATTAGTTTACCTCGTGGATATTGTTTTCTTTTTTAATATCAGCCATAAAGCCACTCGGGTCAATAGTAATTTTCTTTACTGTTTTTGAATTCGTTGGCAACCAAAAAGTATAATTTGGATTTCCCCAAGCCCAATCGTTCAAAACGGTTCTTTTCATTGCAGAATTTGGATTTTCTTTTACAAAATTCATCATGCGAAGCGGGATATAAAAAGCTTCTTTTGTTCTGTCTGCATATTCTACTTCTAAGTCAATTGGCATTGGCATTCTACCAATTCTTTCAAGCGTAATTGAGGTGTTTTCTCCCGAAAAACCTAAATCAATTTTCACCGTTTTAATCCCATAGTCGATGGTATTTGCTGTTTTTGTCCAATCCGTCAAATACCAATCCAATTCTGCGCCCGAAACCCTTTCTGCCGTTCTTTTTATGTCATTTGGCGTTGGATGTTTGAATTGGAATTCAGCGTAATACCGGCGTAAGGTTTTTATCAAATTTTCTTTCCCAATTAAATAAATTAGTTGGGTCAAGAATAATTCTCCCTTACTATAGGACGAAATGCTGTAAGAACGGTTTTCGTCAAAACGGTCGGCGTGAGTAGATAGCGGCAATTCTTTTCCTGAATTAACCAAAAAAGTATAGCCTTTATAAGCCCCTATAAATGGATTTTCAGCCTTTTTTTCAGAGAGCTCGTTTAAAGCATAATCCTCAATAAAAGAAGTAAATCCTTCGTCCATCCATCCGTGTTTACTTTCATTAGTAGCCAACACATGCTGAAACCAAGAATGCCCCATTTCGTGAGCAATTACTCCTAAAAGCCCTTCGTAAGTACCTTCCCCTAGAAGTAATGTACACATAGCATATTCCATTCCGCCATCGCCTCCTTGAATAATGGAGTACTGCTTATAAGGATATTTTCCAACAAGTTGATTGTATATTTCCATTAATTTTACTGTTTCCGACTGTACTTTTTTCCAGTTTTCAATAATTTTAGGGTTGTTTTTATACAAAAAATGAAGGGTCGCTCCATTGGGAACTTCTACGTTATCATGAATGTAATTTTTGTCGGCTGCCCAAGCAAAATCGTGAACATTTGGCGCAATAAAATGCCAAGTTAGTTTTTTTGTTTTCTTCGGATAAGCTACATTTATTCCCGAATCTTGATAGCCGTGGCCTATTTCGTTTGGATTTTGCAAATAACCAGTTCCGCCCAGAACATATTCTTTGTCAATAGTAATGCTGACATCAAAATCACCCCAAACACCATGAAATTCTCTTGCAATATAAGGGTCTGCATGCCAACCTTCAAAATCAAATTCGGCAATTTTTGGATACCATTGCGCCATTGAAAGTTCCACGCCCTCTTTATTATTTCGGCCCGAACGACGAATCTGAATAGGAACTTGACCTTCAAAATCTAAAGTAAAGGTTGTTTTTTCACCTGGTAAAATGGCTTTTGCTAAGGTGACATCAAGAATGGTTTCTCTTTCTTTTGCTACTGCCAAAACTCCATCTTGCTTGAAGTTTGAAACGTGCAAAAATCCAATTTCGTTTGGTTTTAAAGTTTTGATTCTACTTTCTTTAACTTCTTTATCGCCAATTTTTGTTTTGGTTACCATTCTCCCATCTGGATCTTTGATGTTTTGTAGCCGCATGTCCATCTCGCTTCCAGGTTGAAACGCATTATTATACAAATGATAAAACACTTTTTTAAGCGTATCCGAAGAATTATTGGTATAAACCAATTCTTGTTTTCCTTTGTATAAATAGGTTTTGACGTCCATAGAAACCTCCATTTTGTAAGCCACTTTTTGCTGCCAATAGGAAGAATTTTGAGCAAAGCCGTTATAAAATAAAAGTACTATTATCGGAATTATTAAATTTTTTTTCATCGGTATTTATATTGATTTGAAATCTAGAGGTTAGTTATTAAACAGGTCTTCACTTTTAAAGACGTCTTTTAATCGCACTCCTTTTTCTGTTTTTTCAACGGTAATTATTTCATGGTGCGCATCGTGTTCTAGAAATAAATAGTAATTATTATCCGCTGCGGCATTCATGAATTTTTCTTTTTCGGTCAATGTTATTAAGGGCCTTGTGTCATATCCCATAACATACGGTAGCGGTATATGCCCAGCGGTGGGCAATAAATCTGCCATAAAACAAATCGTTTTTCCTTGATATTCGATATGAGGAATCATCATTTTTTCTGTATGTCCATCCACAAAGAAAACACCAAATCCTAGTTCTGATTTTTCAAGGAAATCAGTATCTGCCTTTTGGATGAATTGCAACTGTCCACTTTCTTGAATAGGAATGATATTTTCATGTAAAAACGAAGCTTTTTCACGAGGATTTGGTTTTGTTGCCCATTCCCAATGGTTTTCGTTGGTCCAAAATTTAGCGTTTTTGAACGCCACCTCATAACCGGTTTTGTCTTTATTCCATTGAACACTTCCGCCACAATGATCAAAATGCAAATGCGTCATAAAAACATCAGTAATATCGTCTCTGTGAAACCCATATTTTGCCAATGATTTATCAATAGAATGCGTTCCCCAAAGTGAATAATAACTAAAAAATTTCTCCGATTGCTTGTTTCCCATTCCAGTATCAATCAAAATCAGTCGATTACCATCTTCAATTAATAAACAGCGTGCGGCAATATCGATGAGGTTGTTTTCATCGGCAGGGTTGGTTTTATTCCAAATGGTTTTTGGTACGACTCCAAACATGGCACCTCCGTCGAGTTTAAAATTTCCAGATTCTATGGGATATAATTTCATTTTATACTTCTAAGTTGATTTCTTTGCAATTTAATAAATCTGAACGGCTTTATTTATATATGAAATCAATTTTTTCTATTTAATTATTAGTTAAAATGTATCGAAGGAATTGGACAAAGACAGATTAAAGTAATATATTTGCCTTTTATTTAGACAAAATCAAAATAAGCTATGATACAAGTGTCAGATACAGCAAGCAAAAAAATTATCGACATGATGAAAGACGATGGTTTTGATGCAACTACAGATTACGTTCGTGTGGGGGTAAAAAGTGGCGGTTGCTCAGGGTTGTCTTATGAATTAAAATTTGACAAACAAATTGGCGAAACCGATAAAGTTTTTGAAGTTAACCAAGTCAAAATTGCAGTTGAAAAGAAATCGTTCTTGTATTTAGCAGGAACTATTTTAGAATTTTCAGGGGGATTAAACGGAAAAGGATTTGTTTTTAACAATCCCAATGCAAGTAGGACTTGTGGATGTGGGGAATCCTTCTCTTTATAGATTTAAAAATCGAAAGATTCAAAAATTGAAAAATTATGACAAAATCCTTTGAAGAATTTGAGGTTCACAAAAAAGGAGTTGTCTTGACTAAATCAATTTTTGAATTATTAAACAAGAAGTCATTTGATAAAGAATTTGGATTTAAAGACCAATTAAAAAGAGCTGTTATTTCAATTACAAACAATATTGCCGAAGGTTCTGAATACAATAATAACAGACAGTTTGTAAGATATCTAAAATATTCGAAAGGCAGTTGTGCTGAAGTTAGAAATATGTTGACATTATCAAGAGAATTGCAGTTTTGTAATCAAGATGACATTCAAATCAGTTATGACATTTGCATTGAAATTTCTCAAAACCTTTCGAATTTCATAAAATACCTAAACAATAATACCAAAGATTAATTTTCAATTTTTGAATTTTTAAATCTTTAAATTATATAATTAAATGAGTAAATACACTGAAGACGATTTAAAAATCGAACTCGAAACCAAAGAATACGAATACGGATTTTACACTGATTTAGAATCGGAAACTTTTCCAATTGGTCTAAATGAGGACATTGTTCGTGCCATTTCCCGCAAAAAAGAAGAGCCACAATGGATGACCGATTGGCGTATTGAGGCTTTTCGTGCTTGGCAAGAAATGATTGAACCTGAATGGGCGAATGTTCATTACACAAAACCTGATTTCCAAGCTATATCTTATTATTCGGCACCAAAAGCGGTTGATCCTAATAAAACTTTAGACGATGTAGATCCTGAACTTTTAGAAATGTACAAGAAGTTGGGCATCTCTGTTGATGAGCAAAAAATGATGAACAATGTGGCGATGGATATCGTTGTCGATTCTGTTTCGGTAGCCACCACATTCAAGAAAACATTAAGTGAAAAAGGAATTATTTTCATGAGTATTTCCGAAGCAATTCGTGAATATCCAGAATTAGTTCAGAAATATTTGGGGACTGTTATCCCTCAAAAAGACAATTTTTATGCGGCGTTAAATTCGGCTGTTTTCTCGGATGGAAGTTTCTGTTATATTCCAAAAGGCGTTCGTTGTCCAATGGAATTATCAACCTATTTCCGTATTAACCAAGCGGGAACAGGACAATTTGAAAGAACATTATTAATTGCCGATGAAGGAAGTTATGTTTCTTATTTAGAAGGTTGTACCGCACCAAGTCGTGATGAAAATCAATTGCACGCAGCTTGTGTAGAATTAATTGCTTTAGATGATGCCGAAATAAAATATTCTACTGTTCAAAACTGGTATCCTGGAAACAAAGAAGGCGTTGGAGGAGTATTCAATTTTGTTACCAAAAGAGGAATCTGTGAGAAAAACGCAAAAATTTCTTGGACACAAGTTGAAACAGGATCAGCAATTACTTGGAAATATCCTTCTGTAGTTTTAAAAGGAGACAATTCTGTGGGAGAATTTTATTCGATAGCGGTAACCAATAATTTCCAACAAGCCGATACGGGGACGAAAATGATTCACATTGGGAAAAATACCAAATCGACCATAATTTCAAAAGGAATTTCAGCTGGAAAATCACAAAATAGTTACAGAGGTTTAGTAAAAATTGGTTCTGGCGCAGACAACGCAAGGAATTTTTCACAATGCGATTCCTTATTAATGGGAAACAATTGTGGCGCACATACTTTTCCGTATATCGAAAGTAAAAACACCTCTGCAAAAGTAGAACACGAAGCAACGACGAGTAAAATTGGTGAAGACCAAGTTTTTTATTGCAACCAACGTGGGATCCCAACTGAAAAAGCAATTGCATTAATCGTAAATGGATTCAGCAAAGATGTTTTGAACAAGTTACCAATGGAATTTGCCGTTGAAGCACAGAAACTGTTGGAGATTTCCTTAGAAGGTTCTGTAGGATAAGGATAATTTGAAAATTTTATATCAAATATATTTAAACAAGAAAGATTTTAAAGGCACCAAGTTTCAGTAACACGAGAACTTTAACCTTTAAACGTTAAACAAAGAAAAAAAAAGATGTTAAGCATAAAAAATCTACACGCATCAATTGGTGATAAAGAAATCTTAAAAGGAATCAACCTTGAAGTAAAAGCAGGAGAAATTCATGCGATAATGGGTCCAAACGGTGCTGGAAAAAGTACGCTTTCGGCGATAATTGCGGGAAATGAAAATTACGAAGTAACTGAAGGAGAACTCTTTTTGGATGGAGAAGACTTAGCTGATTTAGCACCAGAAGAACGAGCTCATAAAGGCGTTTTCTTGTCGTTTCAGTATCCTGTTGAAATTCCAGGAGTTTCGGTGACCAATTTCATTAGAACCGCAATTAACGAAACTCGGAAAGCCAATAAACTGGAAGAAATGCCAGCAAATGAAATGCTGAAAGTAATTCGTGAAAAATCAGAATTATTGGAAATTGACCGTAAATTTTTGTCTCGTTCTTTAAACGAAGGTTTTTCTGGAGGAGAGAAAAAAAGGAATGAAATTTTCCAAATGGCAATGTTAGAACCAAAGCTAGCCATTCTTGACGAAACCGATTCAGGATTGGATATTGACGCCCTTCGAATTGTTGCTAATGGGGTAAATAAATTGAAAAGCGACAAGAATGCAATCATCGTAATCACCCACTACCAAAGGCTATTAGATTATATCGTTCCTGATTTTGTTCACGTTTTATACAACGGAAAAATTGTGAAATCTGGCGATGCTTCATTGGCATTGGAGTTAGAAGAAAAAGGATACGACTGGATAAAAAACGAACAACAAGCATAAGAGTTGTCGGTTGTTGGTTGTTGGTTGCCAGTTTTTGAGAGCCAACAACCATTAACCATTAACCATTAACCAAATATGGAATTAAAAGAAAAATTACTGTCGTCTTTTATGGCTTTTGAAGAGCGAATCGACGTGACTTCTGAGTTGCATGATGTTCGTACTTCGGCTATAAAAAACTTTGAAAATAAAGGGTTTCCAACTAAAAAAGAGGAAGCTTGGAAATATACATCCCTGAATTCGATTTTAAAAAACGACTTTTCAGTTTTTCCAAAAAACGAAAACACGATAGAATTTGCCAATATAAAAAAGTACTTTTTACACGAAATTGACACGTATAAAGTGGTTTTTATTGACGGTGTTTTTAATTCATTTTTATCGTCCACAACTCACGATGGAATTGATATTTGTTTAATGTCATCGGCATTGAACAAACCAAAATATAAAATGATTGTTGATGCATATTTTAATAAAATTGCAAGTAAAGACGAAAGCTTAACGTCACTAAATACGGCTTTCGCCAATGAGGGGGCGTATATCAATATTCCAAAAAGCAAAGTCGTTGAAAAGCCAGTTGAAATCATGTATTTTTCGACAGGAAGCGAAGTAGCACTTTTGGTTCAGCCCAGAAATCTAGTAGTTGTAGGTGAAAACTCACACGTTCAAATCATCGAAAGACATCAAAGTTTGAATGAAAATCCTGTTTTGACCAATTCTGTAACGGAGATTTTTGCACAAAAAAGAGCCATTGTTGATTATTATAAAATTCAAAATGATAACCTTGAGGCCAATTTAATTGATAATACCTATGTTTCTCAACAAAAGGAAACCAATGTTTCTGTAAACACGTTTTCGTTTGGCGGAAATTTGACGAGAAACAACTTGAATTTCTATCATTTTGGAGAACGAATTGTGAGTAATTTGAACGGAATTACGATTATTGGCGACAAGCAACACGTGGATCATTATACTTTGGTGCAACACGCGACGCCCAATTGTGAAAGCCACCAAGATTATAAAGGCATCTTTTCGGATCGTGCAACAGGAGTTTTCAACGGGAAGATTTTCGTAGAAAGAGAAGCTCAAAAAACGAATGCGTTCCAAAAAAGCAATAATATTTTATTGAGCGATAAAGCCACAATTAACGCCAAACCACAATTGGAAATTTTTGCCGATGATGTGAAATGTTCTCACGGATGTACCATTGGACAATTGGATGAAACGGCTATGTTTTACATGCAACAACGCGGAATTCCAAAGAAAGAAGCCAAAGCATTATTGATGTATGCATTTTCAAATGCAGTTATCGAAAGCATCAAAATACCTGAATTGAAACAAAGAATTACCAAGATTATTGCTACGAAATTAGGTGTGAAAATGGGATTTGATTTGTAATATTTTATTTTTTTATCGAAGTAATAATCCCCTTCAAAAAACCATTAAAATCAAACTCTGGGTCTTCTTTTAGTCCCATTCGAACGATGATCATTTCCAAAGACGGAATTATTGCAACCATTTGTCCTTGATAGCCACTACAATAATACATGTCTCGTGGCACGTCTGGGAATTTTCCGCTTGCATTGAGCCAAAAATGGGCACCGTAATTTCCACCTGAAGTAAGGGTTGGCGTGGCGGTATATTTTATCCAACTCTCGTCTAATAATTGTTCGCCGTTCCAGTTGCCCTTATGTAAATACAGCAAGCCAAATTTCGACCAATCCCTTGTAGTAGCCCAGCCGTAGGATGAACCGACATAATTTCCTTCCATATCCGTTTCGATAAACATCGAATTCATCCCAATTTTATCAATCAATGTGGTATACCAAAAATCTAAATATTCTTGATGTGTTTTGAATTGATTTCGTAATATTCCCGATAATAAATTGGTCGTTCCTGAGGAGTAATTCCAATGCGAATTAGGTTCAAAAGTCGCTGGTTTTTTGAGTTGTGATTTCGTCATATCTTTTTCGAAAAAAAGCATTTTGGTTACATCAGAGATGGCGTCATAATTTTCCTCCCATTCCAATCCAGAATTCATGTGTAGCAAATCGTTTATGGTGATTTTAGCCCTTTTGTCTGTCGCCCATTCTTTGATTGGTGCGGGTTTATTAATATTGATTTTACCTTGTTTTTGTAAAATTCCAAAAAGGGCACTTGTGACGCTTTTTGTCATTGACCAACCAAGAATTCTTGAATTTTTATTAAAACCGGCACCGTATTTTTCGCCAATAATTTTGTCTTTATAAACTACTAATACCGATCGAGTTCGTTTAGATTTTTCGTTTTTTTTATCAAAAGCATTGGCTACAGCTAAATCCAATTTTTTGTAATCAATATTAGAAAACACGGTGTCTTTGGCGTCTTTATTTCCATAAGGAAAAGGCAAATTGTTCTCTAATTTTATTCTTTTTGGAATTTCATACGGTTTTGAGACATCAAAATCGTCGTTAATCAATGTAGCGCCTAAACCTTCACGATAAATCGCTTTTCTAGATTTTAATCCATAAACAGATGCTTCTGTATTTTTTTGAACGTCATCAATTTTGTTTTTTGCCAATGTAATCATCGGAATATCGTTGTCGTTTTTTTCAATAAAATCTTGCGAACGCCCATCAATAAAATGTCCAGACGCTATGCTTTTTGCTGAAAACCCAGATATCAATTCTAGTTTTGGATAAGTGGTGTAACCAAAATAAATTAAACAAAGAATGGACACGACAATAATTAATTTAAAGAATTTTTTCATTAGGTGATTGAATTTCTAGCAATTTACTAAAAAACACATTACGAATATTATTGTGCGAAAATTTGTGTAATCCATATCCTAAAATAAGTCTATATTCACTACTTTTGTATTTAGAAAAATTCTAAATAAAGAAATGTTAGATATTCAAAAAATTAGAGCTGATTTCCCGATTCTTTCACAAAAAGTGAACGGCAAACCCTTAGTTTATTTTGACAATGCCGCGACTTCACAAAAACCGCAAATTGTGATTGATTCAATTGCCAAGTATTATCAGGAAATTAATGCTAATATTCACCGTGGCGTTCATACATTAAGCCAATTAGCCACTGATGCATATGAAGTTTCACGAAGCAAAATCCAAAAACACATTCATGCTAAATTTCCCCATGAAGTTATTTTTACTTCAGGAACAACGCATGCAATTAATATCGTTGCCAATGGTTTTTCTGCCCTATTAAAATCTGGCGATGAGGTTTTAATTTCTGCAATGGAGCACCATTCAAATATTGTGCCTTGGCAAATGTTGTGTGAAAAAACAGGAGCTATTTTGCGTGTGATTCCAATGAATGAAAACGGAGAATTGCTTCTTTCAGAATTTGATAAATTGCTTTCTGATAAAACTAAAATCGTGACGGTAAATCATATTTCGAATGCTTTGGGAACCATCAATCCTATTCACTATATGATTAATAAAGCCCATGAAGTTGGAGCTGCAATATTGATTGATGGAGCACAAGCGGTTCCGCATTTGAAACCAGACGTTCAAGAACTAGATTGTGATTTTTATGTTTTTTCGGGACATAAAATTTGTGGACCAACAGGAACAGGAATTTTATATGGAAAAGAAGCTTGGTTGAATAAATTACCCCCTTACCAAGGCGGTGGTGAAATGATAAAAGAAGTGACTTTTGAGAAAACTACTTATGCCGAATTACCTCACAAATTTGAAGCTGGAACTCCAAATATTTCAGGAGGAATTGCACTAGGAGTTGCAGTTGATTATATGAATGAAATAGGTTTTGAAAATATTCAAATCCAAGAAAAAGAGTTATTAGACTACGGGACAAAACGCTTATTAGAAATTGCCGGTTTAAAAATATATGGTACTGCCAAAGATAAAACTTCAGTAATATCTTTTACTATTCAAGGCATCCATCCGTACGATATTGGAACGATAATTGACAAATTAGGAATTGCCGTTAGAACAGGACATCATTGCGCACAACCGATTATGGAGTTCTTTAAAATCCCTGGAACTGTCAGAGCTTCATTTGCATTCTATAATACAAAACAGGAAATAGATTCCCTTGTTGAGGCTGTGAAAAGAGCACAATTAATGCTATCATAAAAAATAAAAAGATGAAAACAAGTACACTGATTGCTTTGATTATTTTTGTTTGTATGGGATGTAAATCTTCTAAAAACCCTAACGTGTCGGTTAGTCAAAACTATGAATCACTGGTGATAGAATATGTTGCCAACACCAGAGGATTTTATCAAAAAACAGTAATAAAACACCAAACGGTTTCCGTTACAAATGATAGAAGTGGCATTGAAAAACCGAGTATTCAAAACATTTCATTTGAAGACTGGAATTTTTTAGTTTCTGAACTAAATAAACTAGATTTAGAGGCCTTATCAAAATTAAAGGCACCAACAGAGAAACGATTTTATGACGGAGCGGCTATTGCTGTTTTTAGAGTGATATTAGATGGTAAAACTTATGAAACTACTAATTTTGATCATGGATTTCCACCGAATGAAATTAAAAAAACAGTAGAAATTGTCAATGCATTATATAAACTAGAAAAATGACGATAAAAGAAATACAGGAAGAAATTGTCAACGAATTTTCGATGTTCGATGATTGGATGGAGCGCTACGAATACATCATCGAATTGGGAAAAAAGTTGCCGTTAATTCAGGACGAATTCAAAACTGAAAATAACCTAATCAAAGGCTGTCAATCAAAAGTTTGGCTTCAAGGAGAACAAAAAGAAGACAAAATTATTTTTACAGCCGATAGCGATGCGATATTAACCAAGGGAATAATCGCGATATTAATTCGGTCTTTTTCAAATCAAAAAGCCGATGCTATATTGGAAGCTGATATGAGTTTTATTGATGAAATTGGTCTAAAAGAACATTTATCGCCAACCCGAGCTAACGGATTGGTGTCGATGATAAAAAATATAAAAATGTATGCTTTGGCATTTAATTCAAAACAATAAAAGATGGAACAAGAAATAGACACTAATTTACTAGGGGAAGAAATCGTTAAAAAATTAAAAACCATTTATGATCCAGAAATTCCAGTTGATATTTATGAATTAGGATTAATTTATGATGTGATGGTCAATACGGATTATGAAGTAAAAATTTTAATGACCCTGACATCACCAAATTGTCCTGTTGCTGAAACATTGCCTCGTGAAGTAGAAGAGAAAGTAAAATCTATCGAACACGTAAAAGAGGCAGAAGTTGAAATTACTTTTGACCCTCCTTGGAGTAAAGATTTAATGAGCGAGGAGGCAAAATTAGAATTGGGGATGTTGTAATGTTTGTTCAAAGTTTAACCAACTTTAAGCCTTAACCTTTTTAAACCTTTTTAAACCTTTTAAAATGGATGAAATTGTAAATAAAGTAGCTAATAGCTCGTTGGAAGTTTTCGATTTAGAAGCGTATTATCCAAATGGTATTCGGACACAAATTGATATTTCACAATGGCTAGCAGAAGGATTTGTTTTGAAAGAAAAAGAGTTTCGCGAACAATTAAAGCAACACAATTGGGCTCAATACCAAGATAATTATGTTGCTATTTTTTGTAGCACCGACGCTATAATTCCCGCTTGGGCTTCAATTTTGGTCGCATTACAGTTGGTTCCATTTGCCAAAAAAACAGTAAAAGGAACGCTAGAAGATTTAGATTCAGTTTTATATCAAGAAATTTTACCAGCTATAGTATATTCCGATTATGAAAACAAATCGGTAATTATTAAAGGATGTTCAAAAAAACCCGTTCCGATGAGTGCCTATTTATTAGCGGCTCACTATTTGCAGCCTTTTGCAAAGAGTATAATGTATGGTGAAGCATGCTCTGCAGTACCGTTATATAAGAAAAAAGCAAACCCATTAATTTAAATTACACCGATGAGAAAAAAGATTTCATTCGCAGTAACCCTTTTAGGATTTCTTGCCCTACACTCACAAAACGCAACAATAGACACCACCAAAGTATGGACCAAAAAAGGAAACATCTCTTTGTTATTTAATCAATCTAATTTTAGTAATTGGGCAGCAGGAGGAGAAAATACCATTTCCGGAAATGTAGGAGTTAATTATGACTTCAATTATAAGAAGAAGGAATGGACTTGGGATAATAAAATAATCGCTTCGTATGGATTGGTTAAAACAAAAAACGCTTCTTTTGAGAAAAAGACCGACGACCGTTTTGAATTTAATTCACTACTCGGGAAAAAAGCAAAAGGGAATTGGAATTATTCAGCATTTTTAAATTTTAGAACTCAAATGGCTAAAGGATATGTTTATGGGAAAAACAGCAATGGAACTGAAATAAGAACAGAAAACACTAATTTATTATCGCCAGGATATCTAACTTTTGGGCCTGGGATGTTGTGGAAAAAATCAAATAATTTAAAAATTAATTGCGCCCCCGCAACCTCTAAAGTTACCATTGTAGATAAAAACTCAACTTTACCTAACGCAAGTTATTTCGGTGTAGATGAAGGAGAAAGTATTCGATTTGAAATAGGGTTTTATACTTCGGGGTACTATAAATTTAATTTAATGACTAACGTTTCTCTAGAGAATACGCTAAATTTATATTCAAATTATATAGAAAATTCCGAAAACGTTGACATTGATTATCAATTGAATTTAGTTATGAAAATCAATAAATATTTGTCTACTAATTTATCTTTTCAAGCCATATATGATGATAATGCTTTTCAAGGATTTCAAACTAGACAGGTATTTGGTGTTGGTGTAAATGGGTGGTTTTAAAAAGTGATATAGTTTTATGCCTCCTCTTTTTCTACAGCATCTTTATAGTCAGGATATAAAAACTTATTATAAGGAAATCGCGTAATGTGAATTTTTCTCACCGCTTCATATACTCGTTCCCGAAATTCTTCAATGTTTTCTTTATTTATTGCCGAAATGAATAGTGCATTTTCTGCTCCAACCGTATGCATCCATGTTGATTTCCATTCTTCTAGAGTATAGTGCTTTTTTGTTTTTTCCGTAATTAAATCATCTTCTTCAATAGTCAAATGCTTATAGGCATCAATTTTATTAAAAACCATAATAATTGGTTTGTCATTACTTTTAATGTCTAATAAGGTTTGATTTACCGATGCAATATGATCTTCAAAATCAGGATGCGAAATGTCTACAACATGTAATAATAAATCAGCTTCTCGAACTTCATCTAAGGTGCTTTTGAACGAATCAACTAGTTGTGTAGGTAATTTTCTTATAAATCCAACGGTATCGGACAATAAAAAAGGGAGGTTTTTAATTACCACTTTCCTTACAGTAGTATCTAATGTAGCAAATAATTTATTTTCAACAAATACTTCGCTTTTGCTAATCACATTCATTAATGTTGATTTTCCAACGTTTGTATAACCAACCAATGCAACACGAACCATCGCTCCACGATTACCCCGTTGAACAGACATTTGTTTGTCAATAATTTTAATTTTATCTTTTAATAAAGCAATTCTATCACGAACAATTCGGCGGTCAGTTTCAATTTCAGTTTCTCCTGGACCTCGCATTCCAATACCTCCTTTTTGTCGTTCTAAATGCGTCCACATTCCAGAAAGTCTAGGCAATAAATATTGGCATTGAGCCAGTTCTACTTGTGTTCTGGCATAAGAAGTTTCAGCCCTTTGAGCAAATATATCCAGAATTAGATTAGTTCTGTCTAAAACTTTACAGTTTAATATTCTAGTAATGTTTTTTTGTTGAGAAGGAGATAATTCGTCGTCAAAAATAACCGTAGAAATTGCATTTTCTTTTACAAAGCAATTAATGTCTTCCATTTTTCCCGTACCTAAAAAAGTTTTGGGATTTGGACGCTCCATCTTTTGTGAAAATCTTTTTATGACTTCTCCGCCAGCAGTAAACGTTAAAAACTCAAGCTCATCAAGATACTCGCGAAGTTTTTCTTCATCTTGTTTTTGCGTAATGATTCCAACAATTACGGTTCTCTCAAAGTTGTTGTTTTCTTTTTCTAACATAGAAATTATTTGTAGTACAAAGTTACTTTATTTGATGTAGATAATTGTGCTTTTAAATCATAAATATAGAGGATATAATTTTTCTAATATCTGTGATTTTTTTAATAAAATTATGATTTCTGATAAATTTTGCTAAATTTGATTTTTAAAACCACAATAACTGCATTATAAATCTTTTAAACTTTTCATTATTATGAAAAAAATTACCTTACTCTTATTACTATTTTTCAGTACATTTTTGAGTTATTCCCAATGGATCGAGGGCTTCGAGAGTGGCATTCCAACTACT